>JAZUDP010000022.1:0-3470 GCA_045639705.1 Acutalibacteraceae bacterium | reverse complement strand
TATAAATAGCTGTCGGGGAAATACTTTATCCTCAACTTTTCGCTCAAATCAATAAAGGCATCAATTTTTCTTTGTCTGACCGTTAAATCACCATCATCTTCTTCATACAAATCAATGTACATTTTTCTGTCAGTTTCAGGCTCATTTTTTGCAAAAGCAATTAAAGCAGCAAAAGGAGGACTGCCAATGCTATCAAAAAGATTAACTGATATTCTTGACAAACGGGTTAATACAGCAACAAAATCTTCTGCATTTAAATCAAAAGATTGAAACTCATACGCAATTTCCCATTTGTAATATTCATTATTTTTATCGTTATTTATGTATTCAAACTTATCTATGTATTTTTGAAAAATTTTATGAAGGTTATTTTTATCCATGATTTTACTCCTTCTAATTCTATCAGCACGATAGTATTATTTACAGCTGTGTGCTTTTTGTAATATTATATCATAGAATTCTAAAGAGTCAATCAATTATATATTATGTATTATGAAGCAATATGCCTAATCACTATTATCCTTCAATACTTATTCATGTCTTTAATATGCAAATATGCGATTTTGAAATTCGCACAATTAACAAACCTCCCTGAATTTGGTACAATCAAGTCACCAAATTCAAGGAGGTTATCTTTATGGAAATCACATACACCAAAGTCGGCGATTACCTTATACCCGATTTGACTTTACCGCCTGAAAAGGAGCAAAGACCAATCGGCGTATGGGGCAAAAGACACAAGCGTTATTTAATGGAACACAAGAAAGCAATCTTTACAATTATGCAGATGAACGGTACTTTGCAGACCTATCTCGCCGATCTGAATGAGAGGCACTATCAGGTTCTGAATATCAAGCTGAAGCATCATATCCGCATTCCGGATTTATGGGATAAGACCAAGAAAGAATAAATTCAAGAAGACCGACTGTCTTATACGATAGCTGGTCGTTTATCTTGATTTGTCGTTATCGGCAAAAATTAAGCGGTACGTCGTTAAAATGTATTGATATTTTGCCGATAATGTGCTATACTATTACCAAATGAAAAGTGAGGGTTACATTATGATATATATTTCTGTCGCGGAAGCGGCTAAAAAATGGGGCGTTTCCGAGCGCAGTGTGCGCGGTTACTGTGCCGAAGGAAAAATTGACGGCGCGTTCCTGACCGGCAAAACATGGAACATTCCCGAAACGGCCGAAAAACCCGACCGCATCAACAAACATTCCGATGCTCCGAAGACGCTTTCTGAGGTGCTGAAAGCTGAAAAAGCAGCGAAGTTGCACGGCGGAATTTATCATAAAATCCAGATTGACCTGACCTATAATTCCAATCACATTGAGGGAAGCCGTCTCACCCACGATCAGACTCGCTACATTTTTGAAACTAACACAATCGGCATATCTGGCGGAACGGTTAAGGTTGACGATGTGGTTGAGACCGCCAACCATTTCAAGTGCATTGATATGGTTATTGACAACGCAAATCACGCATTAAGCGAGGCTTTTATCAAGCAGCTGCACGCCGTTCTGAAAAATGGAACATCAGATTCCCGCCTTGACTGGTTTGCCGTCGGAGATTACAAAAAATTACCCAATGAGGTTGGCGGCATGGACACTGCTGCACCGGAAAAAGTCGGCGCGGAAATGAAGAAACTTCTTGCCGAATACAACACCATTGGAAACAAAACCTTTGATGACCTGCTGGATTTCCATTACCGCTTTGAGCGTATCCATCCGTTTCAGGATGGCAACGGCAGAGTCGGCAGGCTTCTCCTTTTCAAAGAGTGCCTGCGGAACAATATTGCACCATTCATCATAGAGGACGACATCAAGATGTTTTACTACCGCGGCTTAAAAGAGTGGCAGAACGAGCCCGGATTCCTGCGCGATACCTGTCTGTCTGCCCAAGATAAGTTCAAGAAATATCTGGATTATTTTCGGATACCGTATGAGGAGTAACAAAGCTATATTAAACCATTGAAATGAGGTTTTGAGTTATGATAAAGAGGATTATTTCATCATTTATTGCGCTGATCTTGGCGCTACTGCCCTTCGGCAAAGCTCCCGAGCAGAAATGCGAAGTGAAATTCAACGGCACTTTTATTCAGTCGTGGTACTGCCTGTGGTGGGACGATGACCGCTGGCAGGAAGAAATTGAATACATGAAAGAAGCAGGCATAGAGTATCTTATTGTGCAGGATATTGCATCTTTTACCGACGCTGATAACGCCGAGCTTCATTATCCGTCAGAACTGCCGTGCTTTGAAAACTGCGAAAAATACGGTGATGTTATCGGCGACGCTCTGCGCAACTGTCAGGGCAGCGGAATAAAAGTCTTTATCGGTCTTGCTGATTTTGAGGACTGGTGGGTTACCGCAGGACTTACAGAGCAGTACAGCACAATCTGCGATAAAATGGCACTTATGGTTGACGAAATCTATAATAAATATTATGAGCAGTACAGCGATACATTTTACGGTTGGTACTTCACGCCCGAAATCAACAATGTTCCCGCAATGAAGCTGAGTATTCTCAATATCGCAAAGGGACTTAACAAGGTGATTGACAAGGCTGACGCACTCAATCGTGATATGCCCGTTCTTTTAAGTCCGTATTTCACAAACTATATTTCAGTCCCGTCTGTTGTTGCGGCACTTCCCGAATGGCAGATATTCATGCAGGCTGTTCATTTCAGAGACGGCGATATATTCTGCCCGCAGGACGCGGTCGGTGCAGGCTGGATAAAAATGAATGATTTGGAAAAGGTGTGGAAAATGTACTCCGCCGCAGTTTCAAGCTGTGATAAGGATATAAAGCTGTGGGCAAACTGCGAGAATATGACAGTCGCGCGCGACAGACAGATTCTGATGCCGCCCGCAACGCTTGAAAAAGAAACCATGACAGCCACTCTTGACCGCTTTGTTGAGCAGATGGATGTGGCGTCAAAGTATGCGGAAAACATTATCACGTTTTCTTTCAACCATTATTATTGTCCCGCACAGGTAAATCCCGTTTATTATTCAACATACCTTGATTATCTTAAAAACGGCAAACTCGAAACAGAAGCCCCAACCCCACCCCAAAATGTTTTACTTGAAAATGCCATTCTGATTTGGAACGAATCAACAGATAACATCGGCATAGCTTATTATATCGTTTACGATAACGGTAAAGCCGTCGCAAGAGTTGAGGCAACGGAAAATTTGAGCTTCAGCATAATGAACGCAGAACACAGCTACACCGTTGCCGCAGTTGACGGCGCGGGGAATATGTCCACCGCGGTTGAAGCAAATAGTTAATCATAGGAACAGCATACAGACCTGCATATCTGTGTGCTGTTTGTCATTACAATTATGATTTGTTTCAGCGGCCTTTAATCGGAGGATGAACAATATTCTCACGGGTTGATGAAGCACAAATTTCTGTTACTGTAATTCCACGATCTCCCGGAATACCGTTCTTACATTCCGA
>JAZUDP010000021.1:0-2951 GCA_045639705.1 Acutalibacteraceae bacterium | reverse complement strand
CTTTTTGGCAGGGGCAGAAGGACTTGAACCCTCGGCACGCGGTTTTGGAGACCGCTGCTCTACCAACTGAGCTATACCCCTATATTAAATTGGTGGACCATCAGGGACTCGAACCCCGGACCAACCGGTTATGAGCCGGTTGCTCTAACCAACTGAGCTAATGGTCCGTACGCATTTTCAATGCTTGAATATTCTATCAAATATCTCTTCAAATGTCAATATCTAATTTTGCATTTTCTGTGTTTTATTTCAAATTATTTTTATGTTGAAAGCAACAGCTTTGTTACGGTAAAAATCACGCTTTTCGTATAAAATACGGGAAGCAGAAACTCAATCAGAATTAGAATTTTTTCAACTTTCCCGTTATTTACTTCACCGCACTTTATGATACAATGATATTGCGGGCCGCGATAAAAACTGATATTTGAAAAGAGGAAACATATGGATACACTTAAAACAGGTCAGTACATACGCCATTTACGAAAATCTTCCGGAATGACACAGAAAGACCTTGCAGAGAAACTGAATGTTTCATTTCAGGCAGTCTCAAAATGGGAGAACGGTGACGCACTTCCCGACACGGGAATTCTGCTCGAGCTGTGTGACATTCTGAACACAACAGCAGACCGGCTTCTTAACGGAGGAAGCCTTGCGGCATTTGAACGCAGGCAAATGCGGCTTGATGATGTTATCACAGGATTCAGTCATATAGAAAATATCGGAAAACTATTCGGTGAAAGCTGCACGTTTTTCACAGGAATGGTTAACGGAATCAACGAAAAAATGAACATAGATTTTCTGAACTATCTGAAGGATCCCATGACAAGGGAAGTCATGTATGCAGAAGTGTTGATTCAGGGAATCCTTCGCGGACGAACCGTGGATATGGACGAAATTGAGGCGAACTTCCGCAACAGGAAGATGGTGGAAACAATCCGTCTTTATGCCGCCAAGGTAAACCAGGGCTCCGAAATAACTGCATAAACAAACTTATACCCTCTCTTGAACTGTTAACAAGAGAGGGTGTGTGTTTATGTTGTTAAACCGCCGCGTATTTTATCAATAAATTCATCGCCGCTGCAATCATAAAGAATATCAAGAACAACTTTTGCTTTTGAAAGGTATTCCTTGTTGCCTGTTGTCTGAGCCAATGCGGACAAATGGTGTGAAACTGCCCATGCAACGGGAGCAAGCGCATCCTTTGCGGCATTTTGCTTTTCTTCGCCGTCGAGCAGATACACAAGCGCGTTTTCACGCCCTTTATACAGATTAGGAAGCTTATATGCCTGCTCAAGTGCCTTTTCACGTTCGCCGTTTTTCAGATACGAAAAGCAGATGTTATACATTGTTGCTCCCCTGACCTCACAGTCATCACAATATCTTATTATCTGCTCCTGTACGGCTATAGACTCTTTCAGATATTCAGCCTTTTCCTCGTCATTTGTGCCTGCTTTTTCAAGGGATGTTGAGAGCTGTACAAGAAGCAGCGCATCATTCGGAAACGTTTTAAGTGCCTGTTTCATCAGCTTGATATTATCTTTATGTTTACCGTTTTTATTGTTATCAGACCAAAGTGTGTTTGCTTCATCATATAGCTTTGTTACTGAAAGCCTGTCCATTCCGATAAGCTCATCAATGCTGATTTGAAAATAGTTCGCTAATGACGGGAGCATTTCGATATCGGGATACCCCTCGTTTCGCTCCCATTTGCTGACAGATTGCGCCGATATACCAAGATGCGCCGCAACTTCGTCCTGCGTTAAGCCTTTTTCATATCGCAAGCGTTTGATTTTTTCTCCTATCATCAGTTTCATAACCTTACCTCGTTCTGTTTATTGAAACGTTTCTGATAAAAGTATAGTTTTTACTCTGATAATTGTCAACAACCGAAAAATTGAGGGCGATATACTGACAGTTGAGTTTTACTTCCTTCTTGTTCGAATCCCACTCTTGAATTATTACAAAAAAATAAAAGAGCATAGCTTTCGCTATACTCTCTATTTTTGGCAGCGGAATAGGGATTCGAACCCCAACAAACAGAGTCAGAGTCTGTCGTGCTACCTTTACACAATTCCGCTACAGAACATGAGATATTATACACGCCCCGAACTGTTTTGTCAATACTTTTTTTAACTTTATTTAATTAATTTTCAGCGGCTGCTCAGAAAGTCTGCCAGACCCTCACAGCCCTCATAAATATCCCTGTATGCAGTATCAAAATCGCGGCTGTACCACGGGTCCGAAACATCTCCGCTCTTCCCCGCGAATTCCATAAGCTTATGAATTTTAAAGTCAGGGTCACCCCCGAGCATCCGCGTCATATTTCTGATATTCGCGCTGTCCATTCCGATAAACAAATCATATTTTTCATAATCGCTTTTTCTGAGCTGAACGGCACGCTTCCCGTCACAGCTTATTCCGTGGCGGTTAAGAATTGCTTTTGCAGGCGGATAAACGGGATTGCCCGTGCCGCCCCATATTTCCTCCGTGCTTGTAGCGCTTGAGGTGATGAAAAACTCGTCCGCTCGCCCCTGCTCCGATACGAGCTTTTTCATAATAAACTCCGCCATCGGCGAGCGGCATATATTGCCGTGGCAGACAAACATTATTCTGTAAATCGTAATCACTCCAATCTGAGTTATTATACAATTCATTCGGAAGTAAATCAATATAATACTTTAAATTGCTTGTGTTTCTTTATGCCTTATGTTTTATCAAAAACTGTTTACTGTCTTATTACATTATACATATTGGTCACCCGCGGATATATATCAATTTTGACGGGCGATTAATAATCGCCCCTGCAAATTGGTAATTGCCGCAGTACCTGCGGTCGTTCGCCGGGCTGGCAACAATCAGAATTACGCTGCCGTGCGCGAGCAATAAGATATATACAAAATGGTATTTGTCGATGTAATTTCAATTATACTGCGTAGGGGCGATTCATGAAT
>JAZUDP010000020.1:0-7839 GCA_045639705.1 Acutalibacteraceae bacterium | reverse complement strand
GCCGACATTTTTGCCTCAATAGCTCAGCTGGCAGAGCACGCGGCTGTTAACCGCGGTGTCACAGGTTCGAGCCCTGTTTGAGGCGCCAGACAAAAAGTCTTGGAATCCTTGATAATCAAGGACTTCAGGGCTTTTTTCTTTAGTTCCGTAAAACGTGTCATAATTGTTTAAAATACATTAAAACTGTTGTCAGATGTCGTCAAACGCAAGATACAGAACCGCCCCCTTGTCTTCTAAAGCTGAGCTGAGACAATTATAATTTGCCTCAGCTGTTTTTTATTCTTACTCAATAGATAAAGCTAACATATTTATTATCTGTAAGCTCTAAAGTTTCATTTTATTTCTTGATCTAATGACTTAAAATCAGGTGTATTGAAAAATTCCGTTATCGTTATTCCCAAACCGTCACAAAGCATCTTAATAGTAACAACACCCGGATTTTTACTTTTCCCATAAAGTATATTCTTAATCGATGACGGTGGTACCGCTGATTCAACAGAAAGACGATGTATTGTAAGATTCTTTTCATCGCACAACTCTAATATTCGATTTCTGACAATTTCATATATTCCCATAATTTCATCTCCTTATAGAAATCTTACGATAAAAATATTGACAATATGGGCTATATATGATACTATTGGGCTATAAATAGACTATAAGAAGGTATTATAATGTATTGTAAAACTTGTGGTGCAGAAATGAATGATAATCAGATTGTTTGCTTAAAATGTGGATGTGGCGTGGGTACTGGAACAAAGTACTGTGCTAATTGTGGTGGTGAGCTGATGCCTAATGCAATTGCATGCATGAAATGCGGTGTCGCTGTTGATTATGGTGTTTCTTCAACACAAAAGAAGGCGAATGCAATAGCAAACGGTAAATTTGACGGATGGTGTCCTGCTGATAAAGATAAAACCGTTGCTATTCTTCTTGCATTTTTCCTTGGAGGTATAGGTATTCATAATTTTTATCTCGGTGAAACCAAAAAAGGTGTTTTCAAACTGTGTCTTTGTTGGTGCGGTGTAGGAGGAATTCTGGCTCTCATTGACTTTGTCAAAATGCTGATAGGTTCATACAAATATAATCCTGACAAACTGGTTTGAGGTGATTTATATGAAAATTTGTCAATATTGTAGCGCAGAGATAAACGAGCAAGCAATATTATGTGTTAATTGCGGGAAAATGCTCACAGAAAATTCAGCATCTCCAGTTCAGAATAGTATGAAAGTCTGTCCTAATTGTGGAAACGAATGTCATAAAGATGCTATTATTTGTGTAAATTGTGGGCACGGATTTGAATCAAATGAAAAAAATTTATCATTAAGTAAGAAAAAGATAACGAGTATAGATAATCAAAAGCTTTTTGCAATCTTGGCTGCTGTATTTTGGTTTATTACAAGAATAATAGAGATATTTCTAGATATAAAAAACATCCAATATTATGCAATACTTGATTATGCAATAGCTATATCGAAGTTTATAATCTTATTTGGGTTATGTTATTATATTAAGAAGAAAAACAATATCGCATCAGTAGGGTTCTTTTGCCTTGCTTTGAGTAATATTATTCTCGATATTACATATTTAGTTTCAGATTACACAATATCAATTCTCGAAGTTTTCTGGGCTGTAACATTTATACTTATGGGGTGTTCCCTTTTGCCCAATAAGAAATTTATGGATAAGAAATGGTTTTTACCGATTGTTATATTTTCTGTCGGCTTAATTATTAAAATAATAAACAGTTCAGTAAAAGGGTATTATGACAATTATTATGGTAACTTTGAAGTTAAATACTTTATTGAAGATTTGTTTGATTATTTAATGAAAACTGTTCCTATTGTATTTGCTTGTATTCTTGCAAAAACAAAGAATGAAAGACTTGAAAAGTAAAAAAAACAGAAGGAATTTATGGCAAAGTGAAGCTATAAATTCCTTCTGTTTTCAGCAGCTGTACATCTCGTACATATCGGCATAAATTCCGCCCTTGCTTATAAGCTCGGCGTGTGGAAGACAACGGGACGGTTCTATGTCTTGCCTGCCGTTTATTCTTTATTCCTGCTTTCTTTCAAAATCCGTTCGATTATACTTTTTGAAACTCCGGTTAATCTGTTCAGCTGACGGATTGAAACTCCTTTATTATGCGCTTTGAGCATATCCTTTTTCTGAATTTCTGTAGGCAGCTGCTGAAACTCGGTTATATTTTTTGTCCGACTGATTTTATTCAGTATTTTTTGTGCGGCTTCATCATTCACCCGCAACGGCTTTTCAAATTTTACAAAAAGCTCAATATCGTCAATCGGTTCGTTGAAATAATCCAAAAGTTGTGTTCTGCCGCCCGAAATCAGAACAGCGACGGAAGTATCAACAAAGCTATCATTGTTTTCATTGTCATAACAACGATAACTGCTGAATTTGTATTCCAAACCTCCCGGAATGTTCCCTTTTAACGGATTACGGTGAATATAGCGCAATACCGTTAAAAAATAATCGTCACTGTCTATCGGCTCGCTCTTAAATCTGTCCTGAAACAGATGTCCGCAGCGTCCGTATTTCAGGTTATACCAATATACATATTTGCTGCCTGTTTTTTTGAAAATGCTTTCAAGCGGTTCAGCTCCGGTTTTGATCAACAGATGAATATGATTGCTCATAAGACAAAATCCGTATATTTCAAATCCGCATTTTTCTTTGTATTCGGTAAGGATCGACATATACTTTTCTTTGTCTTCGTCATTTTCAAAAATATTCTGCTTGTTTATTCCGCGAAGCATGATATGATATCTTCCGCTTTTGCTTATTTCCCTTGCTGCTCTCGGCATTTTATCACCCTACTTATTATATCGTGAAGAACGATAAATGTCAAGACACAGAACCGTCCCCTTGTCTTCGAACCGTCCCCTTGTCTTCTGACGAAGTCAGGTTCTTATGTTTCTGACCGTATGTGTCACAGGTCGTCTTAATAACTTTATACAATCCCTCCGTCATTTTCTCACGAAAATGCCACATCCCTTTCACAAGGGAGGCTTTGCATCCATGCAACAGCGTGGGTGTTTTTTATTGCAGAAATGATATGAATAAATACAACGATTATTTGAAAAAAGTCGTCAATAATCATCAGGAACAGTCTGATATTACTGCTTAAGCACAGTTGACAGCTTATTTTTCCTGTGTTATATTTAGGTCGTAAATCGTTAGACAAATCAGAATTTAAGAAGGATATCAGATGGCAGAATATTGTCTGAAAGATATGCTTCTGTTAAATATATTCATAGCGGTAAATTTCAAAAACGATCAGAATTAAATAGAGGGGTGTAGATATGAAAAAGATTATTTCCATCGTTCTGATTATTGCGATGCTTTTCTCTTTTGCTGTGCCGGTTTTCGCCGCTGATTCTCCTTCAGCATCGGTGTCCGGCGAAGCAGAAACCAGAGATTCATTTTTCAAAACATTAATGAACGAAATTAAAGATTTCTTCAACCGCATCGGAGCTTTTTTCAGAAAGCTTTTCGGCAACAAGCCTCTTGATGTTCCCGCAGAGCCGCCGGAAACAATTACGGCTCCCGACGGAAGCGAAATGCATCTTGTGTGGAATGACGAGTTCAACTCCGATTCTCTTGACAGCGGTAAATGGACTCTCCGCGCAAAAATGAATCAAAGCGACATAAAAAACGGAAAAGATGAACATAACGTAAAGGTTGAAGACGGCAATCTCATACTGCGGACATGGAAAGAGGGAGACGGTACATATTCCACCAACACTTCTGTAACGACAGACGGTACGATGAGCTACAGATACGGTTATCTTGAAATGTATGCGAATGTTCCGTTTGTTAATGGCTGCTGGCCGTCGTTCTGGATGCAGTCGAAGGACATTCACCGCAGTGTACCGTACATGACGGAAATTGATATTTTCGAGATATACGATACCCGAAATATTGTTGCACCGAATATTCATAAATGGTATTCAGACGGAGAGCATTATCAGGCCGGCGGCAGAAAATGGGGCTATAAGTTCAAAAGAAAAATCAACCTTAACAACGAATATCACCTTTACGGCTTCGGCTGGACGCCCGATGAAATGTATTTTACCGTTGACGGAGAAATATATTTCCGCTACGATTTATCACAGGATTTCGGCGATAAAAACGACGGAATGCAGGGCTTCAATGACCCTGTTTATATAATCTTCAATAATTTCATTTTCACGGAAAATTCATCGTGGAAAAATCCGCCCGTCGACGACAGGACCGAATGGCCGATAACCTACAAAATTGACTGGATTCGTCTTTATCAGAAGGACAGAGAGGGCGAAGTGTTTGATGATACCGGCTATTGATAAACAGCAGCTGTTACAATCCCTGTTATTTATTTATTAATTTAAAAAGGAACACAAATCTTTAAAAACTGATTTAATTTAATGCATTCACGCTTCTGTGTGGATGCATTTCTTTTATAAATGTCATTACACAGAAACAGAGACTCACATCACAAAATAAGAGCTTAACATTTTGCTTTTAATGAGTTATAATCCAATCAGAAGCTTCGGAAAACTTTTGAAAAGGTGATGTTATGACGCAGAATGTATTTTTTGAGAATCTTAAAAAATTCCGTCTTGCAAAGAAAATGACGCAGGAGCAGGCGGCGGAGCGGCTCGGCGTCAATGCGCAGACGGTTTCACGGTGGGAATGCGGCACAACTCTGCCCGATGCGCTGATGCTTCCCGAAATCGCACGGCTTTACGGCGTGACCGTTGACGATTTCTATAAGAAAAATTCCGTCGGTTATGAAAATTATGCGCAGAGGCTTTCCTCTGTTTATGAAAATTCGCGCGACCCCGTTGATTTTATGCGCTGCCGTGAGGAATTTCAGAAGCTTATCAAAAAAGGTGAGATGTCAACCTGCGACAAATGGCAGTACGGCTGGATTCACATGTTTATGATGAATTATTGCAGGGATGTGGCTTTGGAATGGTATCAGAAGGCTGTTGACGATGACCCCGAAGCAAGTCCTCATGAGTATCATATCGCCTGCATGCAGAGAATATGGATGTATTTTCTTCTGAAAAGGGGCGATGAGATTATCACGGAATGCAGGGAAAAGGTCAGAAAAGCTCCGAATGACTCTATACAGACGGACAATCTTCTGATTGCGCTTATCTATGCCGAAAAATTTGAGGAGGCATACGGGATTTTTTCAAAAGCAAAAGAAAAATTCAGCGATAACTGGCACCTGTTTATCCACGGAGGCGAAATCTGTGAGGACCTCGGCAGATACGGCGAGGCGGAAGCTTATTTTAAAAGAGCGGGCGAAATCGGCACATATTTCTGCGATGACCTTGACTGCCTTGCCAATCTGTATAAGAAAACGGGCGAATACGAAAAGGCACGCGAGTGTTATCTGAAAATGGCAGAGACTTACAGCGCACGCGGCTTCGATGTGGAAGCGGAAAGAATGAAGCGATTCGCGGACGAGGTCACGGAAAAGAAGCATTAATCACAGGTAAATAGTGCAAAAAACCACTCACGCGCTGGCGTGGGTGGTTTTTGTTCAATGTCACAGATTCTGCTCAGGTTTATCGGTCAGACCTAAAATATAATCCGTCGACACATTATAAAATTTCGACATTTTTATCAGCAGGTCGGTCGGAATGTCTCTCTGTCCGAGTTCGTAGTTGCTGTAAACCTGCTGTGAACAGTTGAAAATTTCCGCAGCCTGCTTTTGCGTTAAATCACTGTCTTCTCTTAAATCGCGTATACGTTTATACATACAATATCAATACCCCTTTTATTATCTACAGATATTATATGTACTGCAAAATGCAGTATTGACATATACCGCAAATTGCGGTATATTTTTTATGTACAGAGCTTTTGTGCAGAAAATTCATGTCACATTTTTTATTTGCGGCAGCTTATGTACAGGATATAAAAGGGGAAATCGGTATGATGTAATTAATTCATTTTAATTTCTGAAAACAGCTCGTTTACGCAATAAAATATAAAACGGAGGAAAACAAATGAAAAAGGTATTAAGTATTTTTTTGGCAGTTATTATGGCGTTGTCGGTTTGCGTAACCGCATCTGCAGCTTCAGACACAGTCACTCTCAGCGAAAAGAAAATAATAACACTGAACAGGGATGAAGAAAAGATTTACAGCTTCAAGGCTCCGCAGCAGGGTATATACAAACTGAATGCCGGAATTCTGACCGGGGGCTGGGCTGATATTGATGTTATGTACAACGATAACATTGTTACATCATCTTCTGTTTTTAAGGCTGATTCGGAAAATGAGGATGAAAATATTTTACCGTCAGATAACAGCTGCGAGCTGTATTTCTGCGCGGAAAAAGACTCGGCTATTGACATAAGAACATTTTTTGATTACTTTGGTCTGAAGTCTTTATTTGAGGATGCTGAAGTCGGCCAGACAGTAAAAATCGAGATTACGGTTACAAAGCTTAACGCCCCTGCGGCAAAGGTCGGAAATAACACCGTTTCAAAAGACGGAGATATTTTCTTTTTTGTTCCCGATAAAAGCGGCAGATATAATTTCCGTTCAAACACAGGCGAAGGCATTGACCCCTGCATTGAAATAAATGATATTAACGGAAGCCTTGCTTTTAATGATGACAACGGATATAATGACGATTATAATTTCGACCTTACCGTTAATCTGGAAAAAGGAAAGGCTTATGCTTTTGTGTGCAGTGTATATTCTGTTGACCCGGAAAGCGAAGCAACAAAGGGATATAGCTTTACCGTTTCATATAACAGGAAAATTGATGTTGAACAAATCGGTCTTGACTGGTACGAAAACGGCGAAGACATAATTATGATGCGTGGAGATTCGGAGATTTATTATATCGGTGTTGTTCCGACGGGAGCGACTCCTTATTCTGATATAACTGTATCTGTCGGAAACGAAAAAATAGCAGAGGCAGAGTACGACGCTTCAGACAGCAGCATTTATGTTCAGGCAAAAAGAATCGGTAAGACAAAAATAACACTAACCGATATCAGCGGCGTAAGCTGTGAATACACAGTAAAAGTTCTTCCGAAATTTATCCGTTCAATCATGGAATTCTTTGATTCAATCAGAATGTTTTTCCTTTTGGTCGGCGCAGGTCTTTCGGTGTTTTTCAACGGTGAATGGAAAGCTGTATAAAACAAGCGGAGGATAAATAAATGAAAAAGTTTTTAAGTGTTTTTTCTGGCAATTCTTATGGCGTTGTCGGTTTCGGTAACAGGCTTTGCGCGTGAATACAGCGCTGACGGTTTTGACGGAAATGAGCCTGAGATTTTCTGCAAAATCAAAAAAGTGACCGTAATCGTTTCGTCATGTCCGCAAAAGGTTGATCTTTACGCAGATTATTATGCAGGCGAAGAATGTGAGCTTATCTGGAATATAGAGGGCAAAAGCAATTTTATTAAAGGAGAAACAAAGAAAACCGCAAATGGCGAAAATGTCACACTGCGGTTTAAGGGTGATACAACTGTCAGGTTGAAGCTCGTATCATCGGACGGAAGAATTCTTGCTGAGGATGAAATGTTTTTGGAATCTTATACAGGTAAAGAAGTTTCGTTATTTGACCGTTTCACAGCGAATTTTATGATGGCAATAATGATTTTGCTCGGTATTTTCTTTGGCGGCTGAATAAGAACTGAAAAGAAGCAGGAAAAAGGGACTGTTCAAGGGCGGCGCAAGTTAGGGATAAATCGTCTGAAAACGCATCTTTCAGCGAATAACTGCTTCAAAAGCGGGCAACATACGTCAGTATGCTGCCCGCTTTTTCATTGTTCTTCATCTGAAATCTGTTGTTTTCAGATACGGA
>JAZUDP010000019.1:0-17542 GCA_045639705.1 Acutalibacteraceae bacterium | reverse complement strand
CTTCGCTTTGCTCAGAATGACACCTTTTTAAATTAAAGCTTGTAGGGGACATTCACGAATGTCCCGTAGAATTACTGAAGATTTTGACGGGCGATTCATGAATCGCCCCTACGCAGTATAATTGAAATTACATCGACAAATTGCAATTTGTATATCAGAAATATATTTATCAAATACAGGAGAACATGATGAAACACATAGCAGTAATTACAAAAAAACCGGAGCGTTCGGGAAAAACATCAACGCCCGACGGAGCGATAAACGGCAACGGCGACCTCGGAATAATTCTCGGAAGCTGTGACAGCGGTCTGCGCATATATATTTCAAAATGCGATTTGTGGCAGGGAATAGAGAGTCATGACAGGGGAGGACTTAAGCCTCTCGGGTATATAGATGTTGAAATTCCCGCGGAGCTTTACGAAAATTATCATGTTGAGCAGGACATGGATAACGGCGAGTTGCACTGCGTTTTTGAAAACGGCGGTAAAAGCTGTGAGCTTTATATCCGCGCGTGCAGAGCGGAAAACTGCATTATGCTTGAATCTGTCGGTAATGTTGAAATAAATCCCGTGCTTAAGGTGTACGGGGGTGAAACCTCGGGCGAAAAGGGCGAGCTGACGGAAAACGGCTGCAGGGGGATTTACAGAATCTTTCGGGGCGACGACCATGTTTTTGAGACTCATGCCTATGCGTTCATGAAAAATATCGGGAACGGCAGATATTATACCTTTGTATCAACAAATCATGATACTTCCGACCCGAAGAATTCTGCACTTTCAAAGGCTTCGGAAATCACAGAAGAAAAATATGAAATACTTAAAGAAAGGCATTATGCTGCATGGAAACGCTTCTGGAGCAAATCATCTTTTATCTGTGCCGACGAAGAGCTTGAGCTTGGCTGGTATGCTTCGCAGTATTTTATGGCAGGATGTGCGGGGAACGAAAAGTTTCCTCCGGGCCTGTTCGCAAATTTCATCACCGTTGAAAATCCCTCATGGCACAGCGACTATCACATGAACTACAATTATCAGGCGCCGTTCTATTCGGCCTGTTCGTCCAATCATGTCGAATTTACCGACTGCTATCATACTCCGCTTGAAGAAATTTCCGAAAAGGCGGGAGACTTTGCAAAAAGATTCGGCTGCGGCGGAATTATGGTTCCCGTCGGCGTTATGCCTAAGGGCATCTGCTCGGAGGTAACTCCTTATGTAAAATATCCATTTGAACGCCTTTTTCTCGGACAGAAAAGCAACGCGATTCATCCTGCGGATATTATGGTGTTCCGATGGAAAGCGACGCGTGATAAGGAATATGCCGAAAAGCACGCTTATCCTTATATCAGATCGTGTCTTGAATTTTTTGAGGACTACATGGTATTCAAGGACGGCAGATACTGGATAAAAAGAGACGCGGCGCACGAAGTGCCTTACTACAAAACGGATTTCAGCGTCAGAAAATACAGTAAATATATCAACGATACCAATAACGCTCTTACGCTCGGCATGCTTCGTATGTGCATTCCCGCCGCGATTGATATGGCGAAGGAGCTTGGAATTGACGGGGATAAGCAGGCAAAGTGGCAGGATATTCTTGACAAGCTGTCACCGTTCCCGACATATTACCGTTACGGAAAGAAGGTTTTCCGCTACACCGAGAAGGGACAGGCGTGGAACGACGGCAACGATGTCGGACTTCAGCACATTTATCCTGCCTGCTGTGTGGGGCTTTCGTCGGACAGGGAGCTTCTGAAAATCGCGAGAAATACATTTAACATGAAAGCACGCTCCTGCTGGAATGATGATAATGCGGTATGCTCGTTCTACCCTATGGCGGCGCATCTCGGCACAGACCCCCGAATAATAATCAGAAAGCTTAAGGCGCTTAACAGACACAGGATTCTTCCGAATATGCTGTTCGACTTTGCGGGCGGATGCCTTGAAAACTGCTCGGTTTTCGCAAACACGCTCAACGAAATGGTTATGCAGAGCTACGAGGGGATTGTCAGAATTTTCCCCGACTGGGACGGAAATACCGACTGCCGGTTTGAAAGCCTGAGGGCGGACGGCGCGTTTCTTGTTTCGGCCGAAATGAAGGACGGCAGAGTGCGGTATGCCGAAATAAAATGTGAAATCGGAGGAACGCTGCGGATTCAGAACCCGTTTGAAAAAGCGGCGGTATGCGTAAACGGAAAAAGCTTTGAAACCGATGAAAAGGAAATAGTTCTTGAAACCGTAAAGGGAACTGAAATAAGAATAACCGCCTGATTACGAACCGACAAAAACAGCTCTTTGTTTTTGTCGGTTTTACCGATGTTCACAAAGTTGACTATTTATCTGTATTATGATATGATTTAATATGTATAATAGTATATTAAATCTTTACAGTAATTAACAGGCGGTGGGAAAGTTGAAAAAAATCAAAAAAATAATCAGCATTCTGATAGCGGCAGCTCTTGTGCTTGTGACGTTTCCGTTTGAGACCGTAAGCACATCCGCCGCGGCTCCGAACATTAACGCCGATGCCTCTCTCGTTCTTAACCGGCCGCAGGCAAGCGTTATTGTAACCGAGGTTACGCGGGTTGCGTATCAGACATATTCCATGATGGCTCCCTCGGGCAATAACTCGGTTATTGTTCAGTCCACGCCGTCGGGCATACCGTATCTCGGTACATACCGCAGCCACACAATCGGCTATGCGGGTGAAACTCCTGTTTCAACAACAGTTATCTTTACACCGGGCGTTGTGCTTGACGAGGCTCCCGTTCTTGTCTGCAGCAATTCGACCGTCAGATGGTCAGGACCGGTTTTTGCTAACGGAACTTACACATGGACTGTTACGGGCGGCACTGCGACTCCGGGCTCGGTTCTGGTGTTTACCGTTAATTACAGTTACAGCGAGTTTAACTCCGTAACAGGCAAGACCTATACCCATGCGTACAGCACAAGCGGAACCTCTTATGTTGAGCCTATCGCAACGCCTGCGGGTATTTTCTCAACAAAAAGAACATATGCGAATTACGGTATAGCTTCTTCAACGCAGAACCGTTCGTATCTCAGCTCGTTTATTCTCGGCAAGAATACCTACGGCTCGGTATACAACAACGGTCAGGGCGACGGAAGCGTTGCTTTCGGAACAACCGCATGGGCAAACGGAGCGAGCTGGACGGACCAGTACGGAGTCATGCAAAGCTCGGATAAACAGGATTCGAGCCGTGATTTCAATGCCGCGTATGAGCTTGACGGCAACCGTCCCGTCGCAACTGTTTATTATGACACAAGCCTTAACTCCACTTTATCCGACCTTAATCTCAGAGCGGTTTCGCTTGTAATGAATCAGTCTGAGGAAGAGGATGAAATCGTTACGGTTACTATGAAAAATACATTCGTTCTCGACAGCTTTCAGTCGATTGCGGATGATACCGATGACGAGCTTGAGATTACAAGCGACGAGACACAGGCTGAACAGCTGAATATTACGAAGCCCACGACCAGCCTTTATGCTCTTGCGTCAAACTTCACATCATATTTTACGGGAAACGGTCCTTCGGTCAGCAGCGGCACCAATGATTATACGGTTGTTTTCCAGTATCAGACGGCGGCGGGCTGGAATGATGTCCGCGTTTCCCACAGCTATAATCTGAGAATTATCTCATATGACAAGGGCGCGCTGAGAACGCTTGTCGAAAATGTTCAGAGTACGGACCCGTCGCTGAAAATCACGGCGCTTCCCGAAGGAGACTACAAGGGATACAATCCTCAGTACTGGTATTATTCAAGCGGCTATGAAACGTTTTCAACCGCGCTTAATTCGGCAAGAGCCTGCCTTGACAAGCCGAATGTAACGCAGGAGGAAATAGATACCGCTTATAACACTCTTTCCGACGCTTACGGTGCGCTTGAGCTTAAGACGGCGGATTACAGTATTGCAAGTGTATATTATAATCAGGCCATGAGCAAGAACCCGAATAATTATACTCTTGCTTCGTGGGCAAGGCTTCAGACTCTTCTCGATGCCTACCGGTATGACTACAGCGCTATTTATCAGCCTGCCGTTGATAAAATGGCGGCGGATATCAAGGCGGCTACGGAGGCTCTCGAAGAAAGAACAGCGGATTATTCCGGCGTAATCAGTCTTCTTATGCAGGTCAATTCACTTATGAACGAGGCGGAAATTATTTACGGCAAGCCTGCCGATGAGGTTTATTCGGGCTGGTCGAACCTTGTTTCCGTGCTTACAAAATCGGGCTGTGTTTACAATGAACTTGACGGCTATACGGTTGAGGATTATCTTCTGATAAGCGACCAGCTCAGAGTTGACGGATATGTTCTTCTTATTGAACGCGCGATTAATGCACTGGGCTTTAACGGGGCTGATTATTCGGCGGCAGTCAGAGCGGAGAGCGCGTACAGGGCGGTACCGATTACTTATGTTGTGTCCGATATTGCCTCTTATATTATATCGGCATATAATTCACTTGTTTCTCTTCATAATCTTGATATTACTCATCAGGCGGAAATTGACGAAGCGACGGCAAGCCTCAATTACTGGCTTGACAGAATTGAGTACAAGCCCGCCGATACCTCGGCGGCTGAGGCAAAAATCGCCTACGCATACAGTATTGACCGCTCGCTTTATGAGGATTTCAGCGCTGTCGATGCGGCTGTTGAAAATCTTCAGTCAAAGCTTACTCTCGATATCAGATATCAGAGCGAAATTAACCTTGCCGTTTCCGCTCTCCAGTCGGCGATTGACAGGCTGAACGCAAATTCAGCTGACTATACGCTTGTAGACGAGGCAATCGGAGCAGCCGCGGAAACGGAAACGCTTATTCTTGAAACCTATGAGGATACATACGGCTTCACCGCGGAGGAGTTCTACTCAAACTGGAGCAGCGTTACAAATGCGATTAACAGCGTGGTAAGAGGACTTGACTTTACAAAGCAGTCGCAGGTTGACGGATATGCGAACGCCATAAACAATGCGCTGAATTCTCTTACGGAGAACACCGCGGATTATACACAGGTTAACGCCCTTAAAAATCAGGCATACTCACTCTGCATGACGGGCAGCGGAACATACACTGAGCAAAGCATTGAAAACCTGCTTGAGGCATATATGAGCGTACCTGCAAATCTTCCGATAAGCAGGCAGGCCTCGGTTGACGGATATGCGGTTGCCATCAGTCAGGCTATTGACGCGCTTGAATATCTTCCTGCAAATTACAGCAATGTCAGCACTCAGATTTTAAACGCAAATTCGAAAATATCAGCCAACGAGGCTTATTCGCAGGCTCATCCCGGTTACACTCTCTATACGGTTCAGTCAATGGCTGACCTTGAGGTTGCGCTTGCGGCGGTTGTTGACGGACTTGATATAAGATATCAGTCGGCGGTAAACGGTTATGCCTCTGATATCAGCGCGAAAATTTCCGCATTGCAGTATGCGCCGGCTGACTACTCTTCCGTTGAGGCGGCACTTGCGAATGTTCCGGAGGACACTTCAGTTTATACGACGGTTTCTCTCGGAACGCTGAATACCTACATCAACAGCGTAAATTATTCGTATACGGCCGATAAGCAGACAACTGTTGATAAGTACGCGTCGAACATCAATAACGCTATAAGTAAGCTCAAGCTTAAGGCGGCGGACTATTCAGCCGTCAACAGCGCACTTGCTCTTGTTCCCTCCGATTCCTCTGTTTATACCGAGGATTCATGGCAGGCTCTTCAGACTCAGGTGGACGCGGTTGTAACAGGCTTCGACATTACGCGTCAGAGCGAGGTCGATACAATGGCGGCGAATATCAGCAATGCTGTCAGTCTGCTTGCTTACAGGGGAGCGGATTACAGCGGCGTTGATTCCGCAAAGCTTTCGGTTCCTGCCGACCTTACGGTCTATACCGATGAAAGCGTTGCCGCTCTTAACGCGGTGCTTGACGGAATAGACTACTACTGCAATATAACACAGCAGGAAACGGTTGACGGATATGCCGGTCAGATCAATGCGGCGGTTGCGGGACTTGAAAAGAAAAACGCGGATTACAGCGAGCTTGACGCGGCCGTATCCGAGGCTGAAGCGAAGATTTCAACAGGCTTATATACCGACGGGTCGGTTCAGACTCTGCGTGCGGAAATTGACAGGATTGTTGAAAATCTTGATATAACTCATCAGGACGAGGTCGATTTGTGGAAAAACAGTATAGTGAAATCTACCAATGAATTAGAGCTAAAATTGGCAGATTATACAGAACTTCAAAATATTCTGAATTTGCTTGACAATTCGGCTTCGGAAATTTATACTATACCATATACAAACTTTAATGAAGTAATGTCGCTTATTGACAGTTATCGCACGGATTGTGTCAGAATGGATGTCACAATCGACAGACAGTCTGAGGTTGACGGCATGGTGACAGTGCTTCAGGGCTATATTGACAGCCTTGTTCCCGCTCCCGACGAAAGCTTTGAATTCATCAACGGTGCGGAAGTAATTGAAAGCGACGGAGAAAACTATGTATCCGGCTTCAAGGCGCTCATGACAGAGAGTCAGTTTGACGATTTTGCAGAGTGCTGCGGAACATACTGTGAGGTTGAGAGATCCGCAGGCCGTTACATCGGTACAGGCTCAGTTGTAAGAGTATACTCAGAATCAACAGACGAGCTTCTTGCCGAGTACATCATCATCATCTACGGTGATGTTGACGGCAACGCGAAAATCGACTCCGACGACTGTGACGCGGTATCACTTTCACTTGCAGGTGAAAACGATCCTCTTGACGGCGTATACAAGCTTGCAGCTAATGTATTCGGTTCAAGAGCAACTGTCAATATGGACGACGCAGACGCAATCGCTTCCGTATTCTCAGGCTTTGCGGAAATCGACCAGACAACAGGTAAGATTATTGAAGATTAAGGCTTTAACTCATTGTAAATGAGTAAAGAATATAAATTAATATTTGGGAGGAAAATATTATGGCAAAGAAAGTTTTAAGCATTGTTCTTGCAGTTGTAATGCTTATGAGCGTTCTTGTAGTAGGTGCATCGGCAGCAGTTACCGATTATCAGCTCGGAGTTAAGAGAATTCTCCTCGGCGGTATCGAAAAGCTTTCTGCAAACGAAGCTACATGGCGCACAAAGATTGCAAGCTATGAGAGTCAGGATCCCGACATCGTTGCCCGTAACCTTGCTTACTGGGATAAGGAAGTTCAGGACGCTTACGCAGCTGCATCAACAACAGCACAGTGGAAGGCTCTCTACAACCTTATGAGAGAGGGCGTTGTCAACGATATCTATGCAGAAGGCGATCTTGATGATTTCTATCCTGCACACCGTCTGCACACAAGCGTTGGCTACAAGTATGAGGTAACAAAGGTTATCGACGGTACAACAGGTGAAGAGCGCGAGTCAGTTGCATATGCACAGCCCGGCGATCAGGTTATCGTAACCGTATCTGTTAAGACAGACTTCATTGCAAACCTTTTCGGTGTTGGTCTTATCTATGAGTTCAACAATGTTACATTTGATGAGGATACAGGCGTAACATGTCTCCTCGGCGATCCCTGGGTACAGTCAGGTTCAACTCAGCCTAACTACGGTATCGTTGGCTCCAACGACTACAGAAGCTGGCAGTGGCCCACCTCAATGCGCGGAAACAAAAACGGTGAATTCGATACATACAAGATGGTTAAGGCTATCTTCAAAACTGACTTAGCTCAGTATGAAAGCTATGATCTTGCATATCAGTTTGACGATTATACACCCGCTTTTGAGTTCCCCTTCATCATCAATGATGATGCAGCAGACGGCGTAACAATCAATTTCTTCAACGTTGAAAAGTCATCTCAGCAGATTGAAGACCTTGAAATGTATGAAAGCTCAGGCAAGAGCGAAACAGTTCTCAACGAGGCTTACAGAACAATTTCTCCTCTGAGACTTGACCTCAAGGATGCTTCTCTTGTACGTCCCGACGCATGTGCAATTTATGACCAGAACTGGACATTTGAGAATGCTACTCTTACAATCGGCGAAGAGCCCACAGCAGAACCCGCAGATTACACAGAGCTTGACGCAGCTATCAATGCATTCGATGCAGAAGCAGCTAATGAAGCTGACTATACAGCAGCTACATGGGCAGCATATGCAGCTGCAGCAGCAGAAGGTAAGGAAGTTTCAAGAGATCTTACAACTGACGACCAGAAGACAGTTGACGATGCAGCAGATGCTATCACAGCAGCAGCAGCAGATCTTGCAAAGAACGAAGTTAAGAGCGCAGTTGTAGACGGTGCAACAGCTATCGGTTCTGAAGCAAAGGTTAAGGTAACAGTTGACGGCGCTCCTTCAAAGCTTACACTTAAGAAGGACAACGATACTATTACAATCACAGCTCAGAATGCAACTATCACAAATAATGATGACGGCACACAGACATGGGAGTTCGGCGTATTTGCTGACAGCGAAAGCGCAACATACGAAGTATATGCAAAGTATGCTAACGTAACAGAGAATCCCGTTTCACTTACAATCAAGGCAACATCCGATATCGACCTTAACGTATACGGCATTACTGTTTATGACATGTATCCCGAAAACAAGAACGGCGGTACAGTTATTAAGGGCAGACACATTGTTGAAATCGTAACAGGCAAGGATGTTTTCAAGATTCAGTTCGTTGATCCCGCAGGTAAGATTGAGAGCGGCAGCACATACACATATTCACCCGTTCACAACAACTGCGAAGTAGTTGAAAACGCTGACGGCACACTCACATGGACAATTAACCATGCTTTCGGTCCTATGGGCTCATGGTCAATGCCTATCAGAACTCGTGCAGAATCCACAACATTTGCAACAACAGGTGAATTCCTCACAGCAAGAGTTGTTTACTAATCCTTTCGGATTGATTATAACTGCTTAATTAACAAACGGGACTCCGTGGCGACACGGAGTCCTTTTTTCATTTCCCGTAAAGAATAAAAATTAAACCATAAACTATTGACAAAACTGTTTTGTAATGATAAAATACAAATGATAATTTGAATATTATGTTATTTTCTTGAAAAATTGATTTTTAATTAAAGATATCTGATTCAATTTTTCGTGTTCATTTTGTCAAAAGAAAGGGACGAGGTGAAAGAAATGACCTACATGAAGCCTGAGATGGAAATTGAGAAGTTTGACCTTATCGAGGAAATCACAGCTGGCGAAACATCAGCAGCTGCCGGCGGTGAAGGCGGTTCAGGTGAAACTGCAAGCAACGATACAGTTATCGTTGATGAAAGCATCGGCAACGATCTTATTATCGGTTAAAAAAATGAAAACTGAGTTTGGCAGGCAATCATGCGGTTGTCTGCCGAATTTAGGTTTTGGTGATACTTACAGTAACTGACGGGTATCGCCGAGGCCTGAATCTGATTTGGAGTTTTAATAATGCCTGTTTATGAAATTGCGGGAATAAAGGTCGGCTTTGAACCGCGGTATGACCTGCTTCGCGGCAGGAGCGAAAAATATATCTGCGGCGGTGAAGCTGAATTCAATATCGGAATAAGGGACGAGTTTTACGAAAACAAGCCCGATTATTCCGCCGGCGTACCCGATGATGCAATGGAATATCTGTGGATGGGAACCGCCTTCAATCTCAAGCTTCTTGAATACGGCGGGCTTTTTCTGCATTCCTCAACAGTTGTCGTTGACGGAAAAGCGTATTCTTTTTCCGCTCCGTGCGGAACAGGAAAGTCGACCCATGCGGGCCTGTGGCTTAAGCTGCTCGGCGGGAAGGCATTCATTATTAATGACGATAAAGCCGCGTTCAGAAAAATTGACGGCAGATATTATGTTTTCGGTACACCGTTCAGCGGCAAAAATGAAATCAACGTAAATACAAAGGCGGAGCTTGCGTGTATCTGTTTTGTTGAACAGGCGGAGGAGAATTCAATTGAGCTGCTGCCGATGGATGATGCGGTTCCTCTGATTATTTCTCAGACAGTTCGTCCGCGTTCCACTCAGCGAACGGAATTGATGTGTGATTTTATTGACGGGCTTATACGCGACATTCCGATATACAGACTCAGATGCAATATGGAGCTTGACGCGGCAAAGCTTTCTTACGAAACAATGAGAAAATAAGCGACCGGAGATTATAAAAAGGAAAGATAATTGTGAAGATAAAAAAAGACAACTCCCCGAATGAAAAGAATTATACCGATACAGCCGTCATCAAATGGATTATCGGTGTTTCAAAGGGAAGCTGGCTTTTTGTTTTTATTTACGCCGTGTTAAGCGGTGCGCTTTCTTTTTTCGGTATTCAGACGGCAAGCGGAATGAAGGATGTTATCAACGGCGCTGTCAACAGAGATCTTGACCTGCTGAAAAGCGGTGCGGTTTATCTTCTGTTCCTTATTCTCATTCAGCTTTTTCTTAAAATTTTCAACAGCAATATTTATGAGCGCGCAAAAGCGAAAATCGAAATAAAAATCCGTTCACGGGTATTTGAGAGAATACTGCATAAGGATTACGCAAAGCTTTCGACACATCACAGCGGTGACCTGCTGAACCGTCTTAATTCCGATGTTCAGACAATCTGCAACGGTGTAACGGGTCTTGTCCCGAACGTTGTGTCACTGCTTACAAAGCTGATAACCGCTGTTGTAATGATGATAAAGCTTGACCCGATTTTTGCGGTTATTTTTCTTGTCGGCGGCTCGCTTATTGCGGTTACAACAAGATTTTTCAGAAACTACCTCAAAAGAATCCACAAGCAGGTTCAGGAAGCTGAGGGCAATGTCAGCTCGTTTTTCCAGGAATCCATTACAAGCATTCTTGTTATCAAGGTTTTTAATGCATATAAACAGATTGCAAAAAAAGCAAAGGAGCTTCAGGAGTGGAGCTATAAAGTCCGTATAAAGCGTGCCACAATCAGCATTTTTGCCAATACGGGCATACAGATGGCGTTCAGCATCGGCTACCTTTTTGCATGCGTTTTCGGCGGCTTCAGAGTTTATCAGGCGAAAATCAATATCGGCGAGCTGACGGCTATTCTTCAGCTTGTCAATCAGATTTCCGCTCCGCTTTCCTCGCTTGCGGGTGTTCTTCCGACTTTTTACGGAATAATTGCCTCGGCTGAAAGAATAATTGAAATTGAAGAATATCAGGACGAGCTTGATGTAAACGAACCCATCGGTGATGTTTACGGCTTTTATGAAAAGCTTGAAAAAATTGATTTTGACGGTATCACCTTCAAATATAACCGCGACCTTATTTTTGATAACGCAAGCATAAGCATCAGCAAGGGTGATTTTGCGGCAATAACCGGTATATCCGGCATTGGAAAAAGCACGCTGCTGAAGCTGCTTCTCGGTGTTATCTATCCTGAAAGCGGAGAAATATCAATTACGGCTGACGGTGAAAAGCGTATCGCGGATAAAAGTACAAGAGATTTGTTCTCATATGTACCTCAGGGCAACATGCTACTTTCGGGTACGCTCAGAGAGAATATAACCTTTATGTGTGAGGGCAGAACCGATGAGGATATCAGCAGGGCGATTGAATTAAGCTGTGCGGACGAATTCGTAAAGGAACTGCCCGACGGTCTTGATACGGTTATCGGCGAAAGGGGTCTCGGACTTTCCGAGGGACAGATTCAGCGTATTGCCATTGCGCGCGCGATTCTGTACAATGCTCCTATTCTTCTTCTTGATGAGGCTACCTCAGCTCATGATGAGGGAACGGAGGAAAGACTGGTTAAAAATCTCAGAAAGCTTGACAACCGTACATGTATTATTATTACACACAAGCCCGCAGCGCTTAACGTGTGCAACAAGGAAATCAGAATTGAAGACAGAAAAATAAGAATACTCGATACAATCGGAGGTTCACAGATATGAAAATAAAGGAAGGATACAGACTGAGAAAGGTCGGCAATAACAGCATTGTTGTTGCTCTTGGCGGAATCAATTTCACAGGGCTTATCACTGTTAACAAAACGGGCACATATATCTGGGAAATGCTTGAAAAGGGCGCACAGACCGAAGAAATAGTTTCGGCTCTTGCGGCTGAATGCAATGTTGCCGCTGATGAAATCAGGGGAGAAGTGCTTGAATTTATCGAAGAACTCAAAGGAGCAGATTTAGTTGAGTAAAAGATACAGCCTTGAAGAGCTTGTCCCGGTTATGAGAGAAGCTCTTGAAGAAAACGGAGAGGTTTCGTTTGTGTCGGCAGGTACAAGCATGCTGCCCACAATCCGTGACCGTAAGGATACGGTAACGCTTGTCAGACCTCAGGGAAAGCTGAAAAAGGGAGATGTTCCGTTTTATCAGCGTGATAACGGACAGTATATACTTCACAGGATTGTTTATGTAAACGGCGATACCTATGTAACCCGCGGAGATAATCAGTGGGTGAATGAATATAATATCAGAGACGACCAGATTATCGGCGTTCTTAAAAGCATTGAGCGCGGCGGAAAGGTTTATAATGTCGAAAGCTCAGAATATAAGATGTATCTTCGGTTCCTTCCTCTGGTAAGGTGGAGCTGCAGAATATATAATGCAGTAAAAAGAAGAGTTAAAAACTTTATTAAATATTTATTTAAAAGGTGATTCGGGGATAACTCCTCGAATTATCCATGTAAGGTGATATCTATGATAAGTACAGTTAATGTCAGCCTTCAGTACGGCGGCAGAGAGCTTTTTAAAGGCGCAGATTTAAAATTTACAAACGGAAACTGCTACGGTCTTATAGGCGCAAACGGAGCAGGCAAATCCACTTTTCTGAAAATTCTTTCGGGCGAAATCGAACCGAATAAAGGCGAGGTTATTATCAGCCCCGGTGAGCGCATGTCGGTTCTCAAGCAGGACCATTTCGCTTACGACGAATACGATGTTATCCGCACGGTGCTTATGGGTAATCCGCATCTCTGCGAGGTAATGGACGAAAAGGAAGCTCTTTACATGAAGGAGGACTTTTCCGAGGAAGACGGCATACGCGTCAGCGAGCTTGAAGAGGAATTTGCCGAAATGGGCGGCTGGAGCGCGGAAAGCGACGCGGAAATTCTGCTCAACGGTCTCGGCGTTACAAATGAGTTCCATTACTCACAGATGAGCGAGCTTGACAACGATGTCAAGGTTAAGGTTCTGCTTGCACAGGCACTTTTCGGCAATCCCGATATTCTGCTGATGGACGAGCCGACAAACCACCTTGACATTGAGGCCATCAACTGGCTTGAGGAGTTCCTTATCGAGCTCGATAGCACGGTTATCGTTGTTTCCCATGACCGTCATTTCCTTAATAAGGTCTGCACGCACATTGTCGATATCGACTTCGGCAAGATTCAGATGTATGTCGGCAACTACGATTTCTGGTACGATTATACTCAGATTGCACAGCGTCAGCTCCGTGAACAGAACAAGAAGACCGAGCAGAAGATGAAGGAGCTGCAGGAATTCATTGCGCGATTCAGCGCCAACGCTTCCAAATCGAAGCAGGCTACGAGCCGCAAAAAGCTGCTTGACAATCTCGTGCTTGAGGATATGCCCGTTTCGTCAAGGCGTTTCCCGTTTGTCCAGTTCAAGCCTGACCGCGAGGTCGGCAACGATCTGCTGACCGTCAGCGGAATAAGCAAGACAATTGGTGACAGAAAAGTTCTTGATAATGTCAGCTTCACAATCAAGCCGCGTGAGAAGGTTGCTTTTGTAGGAACAGACGGACTTGCAAAAACCACACTTTTCAAAATTCTTGCAGGCGAGCTTGAACCCGACGAGGGTACGTTCAAATGGGGCGTTACAACCTCGCAGTCATATTTCCCGTCGGACAACTCGGAATTTTTCGACGGCGTTGAGGACAGTCTTATTGACTGGATTCGCCGCTATTCCGACCTTATTTTTGAAACGGATGTCCGCGGCTGGCTCGGCAGAATGATGTTCTCGGGCGAAGAGGCAACAAAGCAGGCAAAGGTTCTTTCAGGCGGCGAGCGTGTCCGCTGTATGCTCTGCAAAATGATGCTTTCGGGCGCGAATGTGCTTATCTTTGACGAGCCGACAAACCACCTCGACCTTGAGTCAATTGCGTCACTGAACGACGGTATTATCAAGTTCCCCGAAACCGTCCTGTTTACATCGCATGACCATCAGTTTGTACAGACAATCGCAACAAGAATTATTGATATAACAACCGGCAGCTTCTATGACAAGGAGATAACCTACGACGAATATCTCGAAGAAATGCGCGAAGCCGCACAGAACGGTTAAAATAAATATGATATAAAACGGTGTAATTTCAGAATTACGCCGTTTTATTCTTGTTGATTTTACTTTACACTTCATGTATAATTGTATAAAAGTATTAATGTTAATTTGCATTGCTTGCTTTTTGCGGGAATAATCTGTATGATTAAGGCAAAGAGCAGGGAGGAATGATTATGCTTAACGAAAATATCAAAGCTTACCGCAAGCAAAAGGGATATACACAGGATACGCTCGCGCAGGAGCTTAACGTTGTAAGGCAGACAGTTTCGAAGTGGGAAAAGGGCTACTCCGTTCCCGATGCGATGATGCTTGAACGCATGGCGGAGCTGTTCGAGGTATCTGTCGGAGACCTGCTCGGCACTGAAATGAAAAATGAACCTCAGCAGGCTGACCTTGACAGAATTTCCGCTCAGCTTTCAATACTGAACAACCAGTTCGCAAAGGAGCTTGCAAGAAAAAGAAAAATAAGAAAGTTTTTCAAAATTCTGCTTGCGGTTATTCTTGCGGCGGCGGTTCTGGCTGCCTGCTTCGCATTTATACCGAATCCGCTTACCGTATCCGAGCCTGTCACAGAGTCTGAACCTCTCTATGTATACAGTGAAATAAGCGACGAACTTGACGCGGCAATTTCAAAAGCAATACTTAACATAAATTCAGATTCCGATTGGCTTGGAGAATGCCCTGCGGAAAGTCATTTTGTCTACGGAACAGAGGAAAACGGGGACGGGATAACCGTATATCTGCTGGAAAGCTTCAGCTCATTCGGCTTTCAGAACGGTTTCTTTATTCCTGCCGGCGGTCACAGTGTTCCTGCCGTTTACCGCTTCAAAAAGACGGACAATGTCATTGAGCTGCTTGATTACGAATACGCACAGGACGGCTCGCTTTATGCCGAATCAATCAAAAAGATGTTCCCGTTAAAATACCGAAGCAAGGTTCTTAACGGACTGAGTGCAGATGAAAGCCATGCAATGTGGGTCAGCGAGGTTGCGCAGGCACAGAAATATCTTGAATCAATTAACAGAAAAGCAACCGTCTGCCAGTACAGCGATATTGAACACAAGCTTCTGACAGATGCGGGAGTTCCCGTCGAGATTGATAACATGCTTCTGGATATGAAGCTGAGCTATGATTTCGAAATCGGAAACCATGAGGTTATCGAGGACGGTAAAAGAATGGTTTATCAGACCGATTATGACCGTGAGAAAAAGCAGGTTACCTATACAAAGTTCGAATACGGTACGGGCAATGTGGTTGAATTTATCGCAGTATCTTCGGAAACGGCGAAAATAATCAAGGACGCGCCCAGGCCCGAAAAGGCGGAGTACAAGATGGGTAAGCTTGTTGTAAATTCAATAGGACGCGACTATACAACCGTTGCTGTATATGAATAAAAATAAACGGAGACTTCAAAAAGCCTCCGTTTATTTCATTTTGGATAAATTTTTAATGTATTCAACCGCCGCTTTTGCGGTGCATTCGGGAAGCTCGATTCTGTGTGCGGCTTCCTTCATATTTTCAAGATAATGGGCGTCCGAGCCACTGAATATTTTAGCGCTGTTCAGTATCGGATGCTCATTTTTCATTTTCGCTCTGTCAGCGTCGTCTGTCATCTCAACGGCGGAAAAGTTCATATCGGGCGTAATCATACCGAGGTTGGAAATTACGCTGAACGAGCTTCTGTCAATATGCGCGGGATAACACACTCCGCCGTATTTCGCAACGGTATCGTAAGCGTAGCTTATGCTGATATTGCTTGCAAGAGTGAGCAGCTTTTCCTGCGAGCCGATAATATTATCCGTGCTGTCCATAATGAACTGGTCGCCGAAAATCGCCGCCTTGTTTTTAACATTCGGCATGCCGTCAATTACAAAATCCGAAAAGCTCATTGCGCTGTCAATATCGGGAAAAAGGCAGACAACATGCGCCTCCTCCGAGGTACACAGCTCCATGCCCGGAACGACGGTCAGACCGATGCTTTCACCGACCTCAACTGCCGATTTACAGTTCTGACAGGTGTTGTGGTCGGTCAGAGCAATAATATCAAGTCCGAGAATTTTCGCCATATTAACAAGGTTATACGGCGTCATGTCGTTATCGCCGCAGGGCGAAAGACACGAATGAATGTGAAAATCGTAAAAGAAATTCATTTTATATCAGCTTCGAAATGGCGGCTGCCATCTGATAGGTGTTCTTTTCTGTCTGCAGAATTACAACATCGTTCTGCTCCGCCCGCTTAAGCGCGTCCGCGTCAAGCGCCGCATTTTCGGTAAGCACAATGCAGGCAACATCGGCAAGCACTGCCACGCCGACAGAGTTTATGTTGCCCATGACGGTAAGCCAGACATCGCCCTCCTGCGCACGCGACATAACCCAGCTTAAAAGGTCACCGCAGTAACAGCCTGTAATTTTTCCGCTGAGGTCACTGCCGCAAAGCAGCTTAAGCTCAAGCGTATCCATCAATGTTTTTACGTCCATTTCAGTTTCTCCTCGTCAATGCCTCTGAAGGGCACGGGTATAAGCTTGTCAATATCGTTTTCAATGAGCTTGCTTGTGGATTTCATTTCGTCCTTAAGTCTGAAAATACAGTGGTCAACATTTGCATAGCCGCGGACGATATCCTCCGCAAGAGCGCGGCATGTGGGTGCGCCGCAGGTGCCGCAGTCAAGCCCGGGGAAGCTCTTCACCATTTCCGAAACCTGATTCATAAGCTTCATGGAATCGGTTACATTGTCAGCAAGCTTGAGTACCGACATCGGCTCAAGGGGATATGCCCACCCAAGCTCCTTCGGAATTTCGTCGCCCTCGATTCTGTTGCATGAAACAGGCATATATTTTCTGAGATTATGCAGCCGCATGCGTGCGACAAGATTATTTGCAACTGTCAGACAGCCGCCGACGCAGCCGCCCGTGCAGGCGTTAAGCTCAATAAATTCAATATCGTTAAGCTTTTCATCTTCGACTTCTTCAAGAATTTTTATGCAGTTCTCAATTCCGTCGGCGGCGATATATTTTTCACTCAGCGTTGAGGAGGCTTCGCCGCCTCTTGTACCCCAGCTCAGACCCATTCTGCCCGTCTGGGAAAGAATTTCAAACTTTTCCAGCTTATCCATTTTCTGAAGAAGCATCGGATAAATCTCGCTTATCGCAATCGCGCCGCTGACATCGGAATGGTCAGCGCAGAGCGGAGCTTTTATTGCGGTAATTTTAGCAGGGCAGGGGGTTATGAAGAAAACGCCGATATCTTCATTTTTAAGTCCCGTGCGTTCAATTGCCTCAAGCCGTGCAAGCCGTGCCGATTCATCC
>JAZUDP010000018.1:0-17287 GCA_045639705.1 Acutalibacteraceae bacterium | reverse complement strand
GCAATTTATCATCTTGAAGCAAAAATCATAAGCAGAGGCGCAGGGCGTTCCGCCGTTGCAGCTTCTGCGTACATGAGTTGTTCACGTATTGAAAATGATTACGACGGAATAACTCATGACTATACAAAGAAAGGAGGCTTGGTCTATGAAAATGTATTTCTTCCCATCCACGCTCCACCTGAATGGTCAGACAGGGCTGTGCTGTGGAATGCCGTTGAGGAAGCAGAGAAATCAAAAGACAGCAGGCTTGCCCGTGAGTTTATCCTCGCTCTGCCCGTTGAATTACCGAAAGAAATTCAGATTTCGGAAGCCGAAGCATTTGCAAAACTGCTGACCGATGACGGTATGTGCGTTGATGTATGTATTCACGATACAGACAACGGAAATCCGCATGCGCACATTATGGCTACTGTCAGACCGCTTACCGAAAAAGGTACCTGGCAGAATAAAACACAAAAAGAATATCTTTGTATCAGAGACGGCGAAGCTAAAGGCTTCACCGCCTCTGAATTTTTATCGGCACAAAATAACGGCTGGGAAAAACAGTATCAGTATTATATCGGCAAAGAAAAGGTATATCTCCCGCCGTCGCAGGCAGACGGATATGAACGAGTTAACAAATACCCGAAAAGCTCTCTTTACGGCAGACAGAATCCCGTAACCGAACGCTGGAACAGCGAGACACAGTTAATTGAATGGCGAAGACTGTGGGCTGAAATTGTTAATAAAGACTTGAATGAACAAAATATTTCACCGATTGACCACAGAAGTAACAAAGCAAGAGGTATTACAGAACAGCCGACAATTCACGAAGGTGTTTCAGGCAAAGCTATTCGTAAGAAAGGAAAACAGTCTGAACGTAGCTTTATCAATTCTCTTATCAGAGAGGATAACAAGCTTCTAAAATCTCTGAGAAATACGGTAAAGATGCTGACAGAGAAAATCAAGACCTCTGTTTCTGCCGTTGCCGAAGCTCTTGAAACACTGAGAATAAATATGATTTCGCTTGAGTACAAGAAAGAATCCGCAGCGGACGAACGGTATGCTGCCGAATATCAGGTTGAACACCACACTAAATATTTACACAGATACAATGAAGCTGCCGATAAAATCACTGCCTTAGAGACTCAATTATCTGCGGCAAGAAAAAAGCATAAGCGTACACCGAAAATATTGAAGGATGCATACGCTGAAACAGCAAAAGCAGTCCGTGATTTAGAATTAGAACTTGAAGATTTATACAATGACCGCAACAGAGCACTTTATGAGCTGAACACATCTGGCGATGAAATCGAAACCGCCGAAAAACAGATTGAAGAACAGAAAAATCACATTCCCGTTTTCAAAGCAGAAGAACAAAGACTTTCAGACGAAATTGAAAGTACACTTGTAACCTATACAGAAATTAAGAACTCTGCCGAAAGCGTAAATGCCGACGAGCTGTCAGCAGAACAAATGTGGATACGACCTGAAAAAGAAATAACCGCCCGAGAAGCACTTAACTCAAATGAAACCGAAAGAACAAAATGCAGATTTAACAACGCTGTAGATGTTATCTCCGAGAAAATCGGCGAAGAGCCGCCGCATTATCTGACAGAGTTTGAGCAGTACAGACAGGATGAATACGAACGCTGGCTCAAACAGGAAGAACGCAGAAAACAGGAAATCAGAGAAAGATACAAACCGAAACCTAAATCAAACAACAAAAATCATAATCGTGATGCACGATGAGGAGGTGATCCTATGACAGAAGATAACAAAATCATATACGAAAAAATGATAGAAAAGCTGAAATCAATGACTGTTGAAGAACGAATGGAATGGTTCAAAAACAGTTACAGCTTTAATATCAGATTTATTAAAACAATAGCCGACACGGTTTATCTTGTCAATACGCATTTTGACAAGACAAGAAGTGAAAGCTTTTATGAAAAAACAGAGCGTTTATTATTAAACAATTAAATTTATTGCTTTAAAGTATTGAAGTGTACAGCCGAATATGATATAATACAACCATAAAATAACTACTACACATCAATCCGGTTGGGAAAGGAGCCAAATGAATAAAGAAAAACAATCGGAAAAGATTGACGCTCTCTACTGCCGACTGTCCCGTGATGATGAACAGGAAGGTCTTTCGGGGAGTATCAAAAATCAGCAAGCCATACTTGAAAAGTATGCCAAAGATAATGGGTTTGACAATCCGAAGGTATTCATTGATGACGGTTGGTCAGGTGTCAATTTTGCAAGACCTGCTTTTACCGAAATCATGGAACTTGGAGAACAGGGCAAAATACGAACACTTATTGTAAAGGATCATTCACGTTTAGGTCGTAACCGTCTGATTGTCGGTCAGCTTATGGAGGAAGAATTTGACAGGCTTGGTATAAGATATATCGCCATTATGGATAATATTGATACTGCAAAGGGAATAAGTGATATTGTTCCAATGCAGGACTTATTCAACGAGTGGCATGCCAAAAACACAAGTCAAAAGGTAAGAAATGTATTCAAAAGTAAAGGTAATTCAGGAATACCGCTTACAACGAATCCGCCATACGGATATATAAAAGACCCCGGCAGTAAAGAAATCAGATGGATAATTGACGAAGAAGCGGCACTAATAGTTAAGCGGATATTTGAAATGTGTGTTTCGGGACTCGGACCGACGCAGATAGCCAAAAGATTACAGGCGGATAAAATACCTACTCCGACTGAACATTGGATGCAGATTGGAAAGAAATGTGCAAGTCCTCCTGCGATACAATATCATTGGTGTCCGGCAACGGTTTCGGATATTTTATCGAAACTTGAATACTGCGGAGATACGGTTAATTTCCGTACAACAAGAAAATCCTTTAAGAACAAAAGGAAAATTGAAAATCCGATGGAAAATTGGAAAATATTCAGAGATACGCATCCTGCCATAATTGACCGTGAAATATTTGAGCTTGTTCAGCAGCTAAGAGAACACAGGCGAAGACCAACACGGACAGGTATTGTAAGTATGTTTTCCGGAATAATGTATTGTGCTGACTGCAAAGAAAAACTATATTACAGTGCAACCGGCAACGGAAAGCGTGAACAGGCAAATTTCTTCTGTTCAAGCTACAGGAAAAACTCTTCTGTATGTTCGGCACATTATATCAGAGAAAATGTAATATATGATATGGTGCTTGAAACAATGAGACGGGTATTTGTTATGATACAGTTGTTTGAAGATGAGTTTGTCAAAAAGCAGCTTGATAATTACGGGTTTCAGAAGAAAAAGGAACTTGCCGCTAAAAGACGTGAACTCAATGCCGCCGTAAAGCGTATAACCGATATTGATGCCTTGATACTCAAACTGTATGAGGACAATGCCAACGGAAAGCTGACTGATGAACGTTATGCGGCTATGTCCGAGGCTCTTGAAAAGGAGCAGAAAGAATTAAAATCCAAAGCACCCGAAATGGAACGATTGCTCTCTGAAGAAAGCGATAAAAGTGACGGACTGCAGAAATTTGTTAAAAAGTTCAAAAGACTGACTGAACCGACAGAGCTCACACCTGAACTCGTGCATGATTTCATCGAAAGAATTGAAGTATCAGAGCCGAGATATGTAAAGGATAAAAAATGTCAGCTTTTGGATATTTACTTCAACGGAGTAGGCTTGATAAAGGAACTTACATCTGAAGAACTTGAACTTGCTTTTCAAAAGGTTATTTCAGAGCAGGAAAAAACGGCGTAATCTGAATGATTACACCGTAAATTTACTAAAAACTATCTAATTTTGTTACAAAAAAGCACCCAAGGGGCAACTTCCTTACGAAGTGCGCCCCTTGGGCAGTCCCTTATTTTTGTTTATATGCTTTCTGAGGTATAAGCAGACCGATTATACTGCCGGAGCTGACTGTACCGACATCCTCATATCTGCTGTCGCGGCTTTCGGAAATATTATCGCCGAGAACAAAAAATTCATCCTCCGAAAGGCGGATTTCATTTTCGGCTATTCCCGCATATTCAAAGCTGACGCCTTCATAGGCGGGGCTTTCTTTGCCGTTGATGAGAAGCTTCCCGTCAGATATCCGTACCGTATCCGACGGTACGGCGGCAATCCGCTTGACGATTGTTCTGCCGTTTTCAAGCTTGACCGCAACAACATCGCCCGTTCCGAATTGCTTTGCCGTTTTGTTTATCAGCACAAATTCAAAATGGTGATATGTCGGTTTCATTGAATCGCCGTCAACAACCGCGAGCTGAACCGCAAACGCCGAAATTGCGGCACAAAGTGCAACAATTACGGCGGCGGAAATTACTGTTATTATCTTATTTCTTTTCATCGGCTGTTTCGTCAGCTTTTTCTTCAATTAAGATTTCATCAGACTCAACATCCTTGTTCTTGTTTTCATCAATGTTGAGCTTGTTTGCAACCTTTTTCTTTGCCTTTCTCCAGTAGATACCTACCGCAGCGCCGACGGCGATGATAACGCCCGCGATTGCCTGAATAAGATATGTAGCTACTGACGGGTCAATGTAAGCGGAGAGAGTTGCGCCGAAAGCGAGCATTGATACTGCTGCAAGAGAGATGATTCCGAGTACATACTTTAATGTTTTCATTTGGATTCTTTCCTTTCGTTAATCTTTTTCTGAATACTGCTTATAATATACTTTGCGCCAACAGCTGAGCTGCTGCCGATATTATACAGATTTTCTCTGACTACCTCGCCTATCTTATCGTAATAGGCTTCGCTGTTATCGAAAAGATATTCAATTGTTTCGGGAAGCTTATCAAGCTTGTCGAGGTCGAGAGATTTGCCGATTACATCACGCATTTCAATGTTGAGCGGAACGGTATCAATCTTCTGATACTCGGGATTCATGACCTTCATGGGAGTGTTGATGAATATAAGGGGCTTCTGTGTTGTGAATGCAAATTCCCACGCAACACCCGACCAGTCAGTTATCATGATATCAGCCTGGAATACGATGTCGCTCGAGGAGAAATCCGTCTGAATTGTGATATTATCGTCGTTGGCAAACTTTTCCTGAAGCTGCTTCATCTGTTCTGCTCTGTGTCTTACATGCTGTGGATGCGGACGTACAACAACGTTGTAATTCTTTCCCGCAAGCTTCTGAAGAATTTCATCAAGGCAGGAATCAACAATGTTATCCTTCTGCCATGAGGGAGCGATAAGAACAGTCTTTTTGCTGTCTGTCTTCGGAGGAAGCTTTTTATAGCTTTCCATCATATCCTCCATGAGAGGATAACCCCATTCAACAAGGTTCTTCTTCGGGAGATTGTAAGCGATTTCGGTCTTTTCAACCTCTTCCTTCTGGCGCGGTCCGCAGCAGAAAACAGTATCGTAATGGTCAACTGCACCTGTACGCATTGTAAGGTTGTTGCTTCCCACACCGTGAGGAATATAAACATAGTCGATATCCTTGCGCAGATATGAACGCTTGATGTGGAAATTTTCAAGATCAGGCATTGTCATTACAACAACATCCGCGTCAAGCTTCATCATAAGTGTGATAAGCTTCTTTTCGCCTATGTAGTACGGCTTGATTTTCGGCTCGGTCTTTGCCATTTCAAAAATCTTATCCTCGGGGTCGCTTGTTATGTAATGAATAACAATATTTGTATTTTCCAGAATATATTCGATTATACCCTTGAAATACTTGTAAAATCCGTTGCTCTCGGAATAGAAAACAAGATGCTTGTTAACAACGGAGAAGAAACGCTTATAATCCGCTTTTTCTCTTTTTATGACATCCTTGCCGTACTTCTGCTTCTGCTCCTTGCTTAAGTTTTCAAGCTCTGCAAGCTCTTTTCTTGTTTCCTCAAGTCTGTCATAATCGACATAGCTTCTCGGCTTGATAACAGCGTTGAGAGCGTAAAGCTGAACGATTGAAAGCAGGTTGCTTGCCACCCAGTAAAGCGCAACACCGACGGCTACAAACCAGCCGAGATAGAGTGAAAGACCTACCGAAAATGCGAGCATGCCGTATTTGTTCCAGCCTGACTGCTCGGACTGAAGAACGTTGCTGCGGTTCTGAGCAATACACATAAGAAGCGCCGAGAATCCCGCCGCGAGAGCTGAAAGCCAGAGCCAGCCTTTTTCCACGCTCGGAACAAGGGTAAGGTCAATGCCGCAGAATGTCTTAGTGATATCCGGGTCATCGATGCCTGCCTTGATTGCCGCGATAACTGCCATAAGCACAATAAGCTGTGCAAAGGTGGGAATAACCGAAATCATCGGACGGTATTTTTCCCTCTTGTAGAGGTCGTTCTGAGCCTCGGCAATCTGCTCGCGGTCGCCGAAAAATTTGATTTTAATCTCATTTACCTCGGGCTGTATTCTTACGAGCTTGATTGAGTTTTTCTGAACCCATACAGAAAGCGGCAGAAGTATGATTTTACTGAACAGCGTAAAAATAAGAATTGCAACGCCGTAGTTTCCGCACATATTATAACAAAATTTCATTACATCTGCTGCTGCACCGTTTAAATATTCCACTTCTTATCCTCCTGTTAATAGTCTTTAGGCTTTACTTCCCGACATTATACTCTTTTCCGGTCTTATTCATTGCGTCGGGATCGTTTGCTTTTCCGTCTGTTTCATATTCTGTAAGATGATTTTCTTTACTGTAAGCAAAAAGAGTCAGCTTTCTTGTTCTTTCGTCGCTGTCCTTCCAGCTGAATATCTCATCGCTCTTACTGCCGTCCGAAAGCTTTACAAACGCATTGGCCAGATCCTCATATGAAATCGGAGCAGACGAATATGTCATTGCATGCTTTTCATTGACACCCTTTATAAGAATTGCAGGATTCATTCTCTTTTTAAGGTTATATTCGTCCTTAAGATCATTGCCGGCATAACCGTGGTCACCCATTATGATGATAACGGAATTGTCATAAACTCCGCTTTCCTTAAGCCTCTGAATATATTTTTTTGTCAGCGTGACACATGCCTGAACATTCTGCTCATAGGTTCCGAGCTTACTGTCAATCTTGTTGACATCCTTGTCGTACTGATAGGGTACATGCGCGCCGTTAAGATGGATCAGCTTTGCGCATTTATTATCGGTCAGTGTAATCGGGTTTTCCGATTTGATTTTTTTATAAAAAGTAAGGTCCGACCATGTAAAATATTTCTCGCCCGATTCGTTTACCTTGATTGTCGTAAGGTAACTGCTGAGCTTGTCATAGCAGAATCTTTTCAAATCCCACGGAGCATATTTAATGCCCGCCATCTTTATAACAAGAGCATATGTATATTTGGTTTTGAGGTCCATCTGACACGGGAAGCAGTTTTCAAACCGTCCTGTAAACACTTCCTGATTCATGTCAAGCTGACAGCTGTCATATAAGCCTATGCTGTAGCCTTTTTCTTTAAGCGAAGAAAAATACGGAGAAGTGTTAAGCGCATCCACTCTGTATTCGGAAAAAGTTTTGTCGTTTTCAAACCATTTTCCCGAAAAAATCATAGGCATTGCATGGGTCGTATAAGGATAAGCGGCAAGCGCATCGTCGTAATAAGTAAATCCGTCAAGCTCCTTCACAAGCTCTCCGTCATCCTCAAGAGCGTCCTTAAAGTATCCGCTGTCAAGAGCGTCAAGAATAAAAATAATAAAATTCTTATCCTCTGACATCTGGAACTCATTTTTCACCGTTGAAACAAGGGTATAACTCTTTTCCGTATTCGTGGTAACAAACAGGGTTGTAAGCGTAACGACGAAAAGCAATGAAAGGCAGGCGGAAAGAATTTTTACGCCCTTTTCGAAAAGCGGTTTTTTTATGATAAATAAAATAACGGTAAATACAACAAAAGGCACTGCAAAGGCAAGTACTGACTTAAGCCTTTCTCCCGGGAGCGCACTCCAGTCGATTGAGACGCCGTCCATATCGGGAAGATTCTTAATAAGGAAATTGCCCTGAATATACAGGCCGACAAGAACTGCGGAAGCCGCTGCCAGAGTAAAGCGGTAAAGCTTCTTATTAATAATATCCGCGATAATGAAGCATACGGACAGCAGAATAAAAATAACCGCAAAGTCAACCGCAACAGGAGCAGCAAGCATTTTGGGGAGCATCCAGAACTCCGAAACATTTGTAAGATACAGCTCAAACGGCGCATACACACAGATGAGCATGCTCAGTGCAAAAGCAAGAAATAATCCTGCGCTTACGCCTTTTATTCTTCCCTTGGTTTTGACCATAAAATCGCCTGACCTTTTCAAACCCATAATTACGCATTATATTACATTCTATCATGGTATTATAGTATAAATATCGGAAAAAAGCAAGAAAAAACGGCAAAATATTATTGTTTTGTTTAATAAAAAGGGGTTGTCGCATTTAGATGCAGAAGGCGTTTTCTTCGTCCCGAAGCAAAGGCGATACCGCGAGAGGGCGAAAAAACGGTTAGAAAAAGCATTACATTCTATTGTTTGTAATAAAAAAGCAATTCTGAAATTACTTATTTGTTCAGTAATACCTCAGAATTGCTTATTTTTTATTGTTTGCTTTTTCGGTCTGCGCTAAATGCGACAACCCCAAAAATCATTCAATTACTATTTCTTTAGGAACACTTATCTGCGGCTTTTCCCCTGCCTTAAGCTTCAGCGAAATCATTCCGTATTCAGTCGGAATTTCAATATCCGCAAAGCTGAGTCCGTAAAGCTTCGGTTCAAAGCTCAGCTTTTTCATGCCGGGTTCAAGAATTTTCATGCCCGATATTGCCGACGGAAGCTGATACGCAACCGTACCGCCCCATGCATGTGAATGGTCGAAGGAATAATCCGGCTGAGGTGCTATCCAGCCCTCCTTAAGTCCCTTGTCACATTCGGCAACAACGGGTTTCCAGCGTTCGATAATTTTCATGCCGTATTTTTCAAACAGTCCGAGTCTGCGAAGCGCGCAGAGAAGATAGTGTGCAAAATACGGCTGAATATCCTGCATTTCTTCGTTGAAGATAACCTTTTCGATTATTGCGCTGGCGGTGTCATCATCGGCAAGTCCGTAGAGTGACGCAAGGATATTCGGATATTTCGAGTAATATCTCTTTGCTGAATTTGCGGGAATATGGTTTTCAGAGCCGCCGTATTCATCGTTCTTGCCGTCAAAATAAAGTCCCTTTCCGGCATCGTAAAATTCTCTGTTGAACGCAGGTCTGAATGCTTCGGCTTTTGCTTTGAATTTTCCGGAATTTTCGGTATCGCCGACAATTTCATAAATTGCGGCAGCCTTTTTCAGTGCTTCATAATAAAACGCGTTCAGCACCGTCTGACCGAGAGCCTTCGGAGGATGATGCATCGAATAGCCGTCGATAACCGTCCAGTCGACAAACATGAAGTCCGGCGGAGTTTCGATAACACCGCTGTCGCCGATATAGGTATCAAACTTTTTGAAAAGCTTATTAAGACCGTCAAGGCAGTATCGGACAACCTCCTTGTCCCCTGTCATCATGTAAACATCGTAAATCATCTGAACCCAGATAAGACTGTATGTGGTATGGAACATTCTGCCGTTGTTCTGATTCAGAAAATCCGCCGTACGCATAAGGTCAAACTTTGAAAGCCGCAGGTCGCCGTAAATGTAAAGCGTCATAAGGCTTTCGATATAATAATCGCCCGTGCAGGCAAGAAGCTCCTGATGCTTTGTGCTGTCAAGATGAAGCGTCTGACGGCAGATTTTAAGCGTGTGAGCGCAGACATCGTAAACCTTGTTAAGTTCCTCATCACTGCACTTGAAGCTTCCCGTCTGCGTTATAGGATACCATGAAGCAAGCAGAGCATATTCAACGGTGATTTCTTTTTCATCGTTATTTTCAATAATGATATCCGTATTTCCTACGCTGTGCATAAGGAAGGAAAAATACCTGCCGTTTCCGCCGAATTTAATATTTTCTGTTTCTGTCTGCTGACCTTCAAGCTCTCTCGTTGCTATCTTAACTGTACATCTGCCCGTTGATTTAACAATCGGATATGCGCCGTAAATGCGGTCAAGGTCAATGTTTTCGCTGACGGTTTCTCCTGCTTTCAGCGTAAAAGCTTTTCGGCTGACCTCATTGAAGGAAATCATCGGTATCGGCGCAAGCTCGGCGCTCCACCTGTCCTCAAGCTCAACGGCAGGCTCAAACTCATTGTTTTCAAGCGTTGAATCAAAGCTCTGATAATTATTATACGAGTTATCTCTGCGGCAGAGCCATGAAGAGTCGGTCTGAACGGTTTCGGATGTGCCGTCAGCAAAACGAAGCACCGCACTGAGCATGAAGCCGCCCTGATAACGTGAGAAATCCGTAAGCTTTTCGGGATGAAGTCTTACCCATGATTCAAATTTCAGCTCATTTGAATCAATTTCAACGGTGTAGCTGTTGGAATAATGCTTCGGCGCGGGAACTCTTAAAAGGAAATCTCCGCCCGAGGATGCGGGGCCGATGCCCACAAAATTCCCGTTAGCAAAAAGATGGAAGAAGCAATCCGCGCTGACGGTGATTTCAGCGGTTTTTATCACCTTGTCAAAGCGGTATTCTTTTCTGAACTGAGCAACGCAGTAGGGAAAAGCGAGACGCTCTTCCCTGCTGTATTCGTTGAGGCTTGAAAAATTTTTCTGATACTGAGGATATTTTTCTTTATTTAACCAGATCCAGCTCATGTTTTCTCCTTACTGACATACCTTGAAGGTATATTCGCAGTCTGTACCCTTGCTTTCATATACAAATGAGAACGAATATGTTCCGTCGTTGTTCGCGTGAACTGTGTAGCCGTCATAGCCGTTTGAGGACGCAACCTCGTATGGCTGCCACTGACCGTCGGAAAGGATAAAGATTTCGGGCTTGAGCATGGAATTGAAACCGTCCGCTCTTACTGCGATATTGCCCCTGCCGCCGCTTACTGTAAATACAGCTTCGTTATTTTCGGCTTTTACTCTCGGAAGATATGCTTCGTCAACAACTGTGCCGACCTCTGCCGTTGTCTTAACAGGATTGAGTGCGCTGTCCTCACGGATTGACATTACGGTATTGTCGTTTGTTTCGCGTCCTACGCCCCACGGGAGAAGAATCATGTTGACTTCAATGCTGTCGCCCTTTTTGAAGGTGAGCTTTTCGGCATCAAGTGTAAGAGCGCCGAGCGTGCTTTCTTTATCTCCGCTCTCTCTGAATACGAACGGGATATTAGATTCTTTGCCGCCGATAACAAGGCTGCTGTCCTTGATAATAAGCGCAAAGTTGCAGCCGAAGCACTTGTCAATATTTTCGTCTGTTTCCTTCGTAACATTATAGAAGCCCATGAAAGCTCCGTCGGTGCCGAGAGTATGGTAAGCAGTTTTTTCCGAAACATCGGCAACGATATGCTCATTCTTCTCATTTATGTAGCTTGCCTTATTAAAAGCAACAAAGCGCCCGTCAAAATAGAAAAGGTCAAAGTCCTTTTTGAAATTTTTAACGGTCATATCCTCGTTAAAATCAACCTTAAGCGTATAATATGTGCGGTTTTCATCCGTCTGCGGGAATTCAACATGACGCAGAGAATAAGTGTATCTGCCGCCGTCATCGGTGAAATAATTTGTTACATCGGAATATGCAAGTCCGCGTGAATCAACATTACTTCCCGAAAATTCGGAGTAAACGGAATCTCTGACCTTCTTATCCCTGTAGGTCATGAATTTAAGAATGCCGACGGAATTGAACTGCGGCTGTCCCTGCCAGATATTGCCGCTCCTGCAGCGGAAATCGGGAAGGAAGAATCCGTCCTTATTGCCTACAAAGTACGGAGCGATGCAGTTTGACTCGGTTGTACCTGTTGAAAGGTGATAATATGAAACATGGAATTCGATTGAGGAAATCTGCTTGAGCGGGAATTTGCCCCAGTTCTGATAAAGATTGATAACCGTAAATTCCTTTGCGCTGTCTTTTTCGACAACTATGGGAGTGAATGTATCGCCGTACATATAGTCCTTCGCGGAGTAAAGCGGTTCGCCGCCGTCACCCTGGAAGTTCTTGCAGACCTCGACATCAATAGCCGCCATATTTCCGTTTGAATCGAGGATTGCGCCGCCCTCAAGACAGCCCGAATTCTGTGTGGTTGTTCTTACGAAAATGTTTCTGTCCGATGCGTCACCCTCAACCTTAAGCTTGACAAAAGGCTGGAAATCGGGGCGGTCGTAGCAGTACTGGAAGCTGTATCCGTCCATTTTAACGGTATATGTTCCGCGGAGAGCCTCATAGCCGAGGTATTCGGGATTGGCATACTGACTGCCTACAATGCTCAGCTTAAGGGGATTTCTTTCCTGATAAGCCGCTTTAACAATGCCGTCAAACGTATGGGTTTTGTCTGTATAGATCCGGCAGCCGAAGTTCAATTTGTTGAGCGCATAGTCGCCCGTTTCGTCGTACTTGTTAAGGCCCGAGCCGTCATAGGAAGCAAGCTGAGTTACGACATACTTGTTAACTTTTTCCTTAACCTCTACTGACTTAGTTGAGCCGTCGGAAGGAATGATAAAGCCGACAACGCCTGTGCCCTTGATGTCAAAGGCAATATACTCGACAGATTCGGCATCCATATTTTCAACGGACATGCCTACTCCGTTTTTGTCGGCATACTGAACGGCGTTAACTGCTGACTTCGGGATTTCGATTTCGCTGCCGAAATCCCTGAAGGAATCTGTTGCTTTTTTCGAAAGCAGAGCATATTCCATATAAAGCTTATCGGCATATACATGGAAGCCCTTGTCAACAAGGAAATTTGACGCGGTGAAATCTCTGACATGAACATCGTAATAAAATGCGCCGAGACGGATTGTGTTTATTTTGCCGACATCCGTTGTTTTTTCAAAATAGTGCTTAACGCCAAGCTTATCCGTGTAGAAGGATTTAAAGGTATCCTCAAGATAAACATTGCCGTCCCTGTCGGAAAGAGCTGCGAGCTTTTCGACATCCTTAAGAGAATGAACAAAGGAAATCTGTCCGTTCTCGATTTTGTATGCGTTTCTTGCCGAGTCGGTATATGCGCACTGAACAACATTCCTGATTGACTGTGCATATTCGACGGAAGAAACAAGGTTCGATTCGTCCTGATTAGCCATGCTGACCTCCGCAATATCATTTCTGATCTGACTGACCTCGGAAACAAGTCCGTCCTGCTTCATTATTCCGATATTAATTAAAAACATCTGAATAAGAGCAAGAAGCCAGGCGAATATTTTTCTGATTATTATCATTTGCGCAACTCCCCTTCTGGAAAATTATTATTAATTATATCATAATTATTTTTTGTGTTCAATAAAATTTAAGGGTTCTGTCAATATAATTATTACAGTATGTCATTTTGAGGAGGAACGACGAAGAATCTCATAAACATCAGGCTGAGATTCTTCACCTCGTTATCCTGACAAATTACAATTTGCGGAGTGCCTCCGCGCCCTCGCCGGGTTGGCAGTTATCAGAGTTCTGTTACCCTGCGCGAGCAGTTGGAACATGTAATGTCATTCTGAGGAGGAACGACGAAGAATCTCAAAAACGGCAGGCAGAGATTCTTCGCTTTGCTCAGAATGACACCTTTTTAAATTAAAGCTTGTAGGGAACATTCACGAATGTCCCGTAGAATTATTGCAGATTTTGACGGGCGATTCATGAATCGCCCCTACGCAGTATAATTGAAATTACATCGACAAATACCATTTTGTATATATCTTATTGCTCGCGCAGGGTAACAGAATTCTGATAATCGCAAACCCGGCGAACGGCCGAGGTACTGCGGAATCAATGTTCCGAAAACAACGAATTGATTTCTTTTATTTCTTCGATTTCCTTTGCAATCCCGTCCATGAATGCCGCGCAGTCCGGGTCACTGTACAGAAGTACGCCGACCCTTTCAACACGCCTTAAAAAGCGGCGGCTGAATTTCACCTCGTCCGCATGGCTGAGCAGGGGACAGATATTTATTCCCCGCAGGTCGGGCATTGCTCTTATTCTTCCGTTCCGATATACGGGAAAGAACGGGAAAATGCGGCAGCTGAGAGGCCGTTCGTTTCTGCGGCAGATTCCGCTGCAGACCGCGAGCCTCATCCCGTTTTTTTCAATAACCTCAAGTGCTGTTTCCTCCCCGGGAAAAAGCAGCATTCCTGTTCTGCTGTCACCCTTGCAGCAGCTTTTATCGCATAGCTGACCGCAGTCCGCTCTGAGCGGAGTGAAATTACCGAGAATTTCCCGTGCTTCTTCATAAAGTTCCTTTTTCATAAGCTTATCCTTCCAAAATTTCATTTTCCGATACAGATTCAAGCGACAGGACACTGTCGGCGTCAATCTGCGTGCCGTCGGTGAAAATCATTCTGCGGTAAATATTATCTATCTTTTTGAGCCGTCTGTCAACGGTTATATATTTTCCGCCTGCCTTCCGCGGGTCGGGAATGAAATATGTTATTCTAATCAGCGGCATATCGTTTATATTCTGCAGAATATCATTAAGCTTTCGGTCAAGCTTTTCCTTTTCTTCCTCGTCAAGCTGAATTTTTCTGTCGGTCAGTCTTGCCGTTTCATCAATACCTTCCCCGAATCCGCTGAGCGCGGCAAACGGCGCAAACTGAGCCGCACGGCTGTAGTTTGTCATGTGAGCCCGTGAGGATACGCGGCGCCCGGATTCAATGATGTCACTGTATGGCTGTTTCATGGTTCTTTTTCGTTTTCCCGAAGCAGGACCCGTAGCATTGCGTCGGGATTGTTTATGAATTCCTTTGTCACGCTGTAATGCCCGGTTTCCTTATACGGTACAAGTTTAATGTCGCTTTGGGTTATTTCATATATATCGGCATTCGGGTATGCCATCAGAATGGGGGAGTGTGTGGAAATTATGAACTGCGAACCGCTTTGGGTGAGTCTGTCTATATTGCACATAAGCCGCATGATTCCCGTCGGCGACAGTGCCGCCTCGGGCTCGTCAAGAATATACAGACCGCTGTCGCTGAAACGGTTTTCGACAAGCGCCAGAAAGCTTTCGCCGTGTGACTGCTCGTGCAGCGAAACACCTCCGTAATGGGTAATTACCGGAGGCTCAAAGGACGGTTCTCTGTCCATGTCCTCGATATTTGTCGCAACATTGAAAAAGCTTTCGGCTCTGAGAAAAAATCCGTCCCTGTACCGCTTCGTTCCCTTGCCTGCAAGCAGATATCTGTATAAATCCGAGTGACTCTGACGGGTGCTGAAATTAAAATTTACAGTTCCGCCCTCGGGGTTGAAGCCTGCATTTACCGCAATTGCTTCAATAAGAGTTGATTTTCCGATTCCGTTTTCGCCGACAAAAAAGGTCACGGGTCTGCGGATTTGCAGCGTTTCTTTTTTTATAAGATTTTTCACAGCGGGAATATCGCTTATATAATTTTCCTTCGGGATACTGTCGGATATGCTGAGCTGCTTTATAAAAAGTCCGTTCACGCCTTGTGACCTCCTATCTGTCCGTTTCTTTCGATTGTAGTTGCGCCCTCCTCAAAATTCATGCCCTTCAGCACGGCGTTTTTGCCGTATTTGCCTTCAAGCTTCAGAATTGCCATCTGCAGATTTCTTTCTTTTTCCAGCGCCTGCTCTTCGGCTTCTTTCTTTTTTACCTGTTCCTCAGTGTCGGAAAAAAGGTCGAGCTGCTCAAATTCGGGCGAGGCTTTTATTTCGGCTTCGCGGACAACATTGTTGGCGACAACATACATTCTCCGAACGAGCAGGTCGGGGTTTACAATTCGGTCAAACAGTTCGACAACATTATTTACGATGATTTTTGACGATGACATGTGCCTCGGAAGATTCTGGGTTCCGTGGGCGTGCTTCGGAACCTGCCGCCCGTAGTGGTCGGTTTTGATTTCTCCGTGATATTTCTGCCTTATGGTTTTATTTGTCAGTGATTCCACATCGTAACCTACGGTAAGCACCATCTGATTTGTGACAAGTCCTTTTTTTACAAGGTCAAGGACAAGCAGCTCGGCCATTTCGCGGACAATCAGCCGCGCCTTCTGAAAATCGTAGGGGCATTTAAGCACCTGACCCGAGCTGAGGCTGTTGGTCGCGGGCTTGTATGATTTTATGTCCGCAATTGTACATGGCTCCCAGCCCCATGCGTGGTCGATAAGCAGCTCGGCGTTGACTCCGAAAAGACGGTACAGCAGATTTTCGCTGTAAAATTCTCCGTCGTTGCCGAGGGAACAGCGGGCAACATCGCCCATTGTGTACAGGCCGTAGCTTTCAAGCTTTTTGGCGTAGCCGTTTCCGACGCGCCAGAAATCGGTCAGCGGACGGTGGTCCCAGAGCTGACGGCGGTAGCTCATTTCGTCAAGCTCGGCAATTCTTACGCCGTACTCATCCGGCTTCGCTTTTTTGGCAACAATGTCCATGGCAATTTTGCACAGGTAAAGATTTGTGCCTATACCTGCGGTTGCGGTTATATTTGTTGTGTCATAAACATCCCTTATCATAGTCATCACAAGCTCACGGGGTGTCATTCTGTAGGTCTGAAGGTAAGGCGTCAGCTCGATGAAAACCTCGTCGACGGAGTAGACATGAATATCCTCGGGGGCGATGTATTTAAGATAGATGTTATATATTTTTGTACTGTATTCCATATAAAGCGCCATCCTCGGCGGAGCGGCGATATATGAAAGCTCAAGCGACGGCGAAGCGTTCAGCTCGCTTGCGATATATGATTTTTCGGTGAATTTTTTATCGGGTGCGTACATGCGCCGTGCGGCGTTAACCTCGCGCACCTTCTGCACAACCTCAAAAAGCCTTGCTCTGCCCGGAATGCCGTAAGCCTTGAGAGAAGGGGAGACGGCAAGGCAGATTGTCTTTTCGGTTCTGCTTTCGTCGGCGACAACGAGATTGGTGTCAAGCGGGTCATAGCCTCTGTCTGTACATTCTACCGAGGCGTAGAACGACTTAAGGTCAATCGCCGCATATATTCTGTTGCTTTCGGTCATTCTGTCACCTCCGCATATATTATACAGAACAAATGTTCACTTGTCAAGTGCAATGTTGTTCTGATGAAGTAATGAAGAAACGAAGCAGATTAATTGAAATTACATCGATAAATTACAATTTGCGGCGTGTCGCCGCGCCCTCACCGGGTTGGCAGTTATCAGAATTATTATTGCTGTGCGCGAGCCGACGGAGTGCCTCCGCGCCCTCGCTGGTTCGGCAGTTATCAGAGTTCTGTTACCCTGCGCGAGCAGTTGGAACATGTAATGTCATTCTGAGGAGGAACGACGAAGAATCTCAAAAACGGCAGGCTGAGATTCTTCGCTTTGCTCAGAATGACACCTTTTTAA
>JAZUDP010000017.1:0-3830 GCA_045639705.1 Acutalibacteraceae bacterium | reverse complement strand
TCTGACGGTGAAGGCTTGAAGAAGGACTACACTTTCTTCCAGCACGGCAACAGACTTTATATGGGCGCATACGGAACAGATTTTATAGGCGGTATATCAAAAGCGGCATTCATGCTCTGCGGCTCGGATTATAATTTCAGTACAAAACAGCTGCAGCCTCTGTCGGATTATATCCTCAAGGGACTGAAAAAAGTGTGCTTTGGCAATACGATGGACCCGACTGTTACGGGAAGAGTTATCGCAAGAGACACCGCGGACCAGACAGAACAGCTTGCCGTATATCTCAGACGTCTTGTTGAAAAATCCAACATAAGCGAAAAAGATACTATCACGGCGTTTGTTGATTCTATTGAGAATAACACGAAGTCCGAGCAGGGCCTTCACTTTTTTGATAAATCTAAATTTCTTGTAATCAACAACAGCGACTTCTATTTTTCATTCCGCGGCGGCAGCAAAAAGCTGTATTACGGCGAAACGCTCAACGACGAGAACATACTTGCTTACAACACATCATATCCCGGCGTTACCACCGTAATGAGTGACGGCGCGGCATTTGAAAATCTGTCCGCAATCCGTGACTATTCGCTTTTCCCCGGCACGACAGCCGTTTACGAAAGTGACAGCGAGCTTGCTGAGCATACCGACTGGAATAAGCGTACTCTTAAAGGAAAATATCTTGATTACAGTACAGACGGTATGGCAATATGTGCAGCGAAAACGAGTCATGAGGGGAATGATATGACGGTTTCCTGCTTTGCGACGGACAAATCTGCCGTTATTCTCGGTACCGGCATGGCGAATACCGAAGGCAAACCGATGATAACAACAATTGAGCAATGCAGATATGCGGGCGCTTATCAGTCTGACGGCAGAAATATCACTCATGCAGGAATAAAATACAGCATTTTACAGGGCGGAAACGTTAACGTATATACCGAGAACCGAACGGGAACATATCAGAGAAACAACAAAACCGCAAATTCAACTGCATACAGCGGCGAAGTGTTCTTCGCAACAATGGACTATTCCGGAAGCTTTGCATATTCGGTAATGGCGGAAAAAGACAGCGACAGCTACACCGTTATTGAAAACAACGAAAAAATACAGGCAGTCAGACTTCCGAACGGCAGAATTGCAGCCGTATTTTTCAAGCCCGGCAGCTTCAGATTTGACGGAAAAACATACACATCATTATTTGCAAAAGCTGTGATTTTCTGATAATACGCATGGCAGCCGAACAGACAAAAATAAGGACAGAGAAATTTTTCTCTGTCCTTATTTCATGTCGTGTTTTATAAAATAATTAATGCCATTCCAATCATGCCGAGTAAGCTAAAAATACCGAAAATGAATGCCAGAATACCTGCGATATTAAAGAAAAGAAGTATTCCGCCTGCAATCTTTATAGGCATGGTGTTTTCTGCATATGAAAGGTTCTGCCAGGAATATGTAACCGTATTGTTTTTAACGCAGAAGCTGTCAATTTCCAGACTGCTTTCGTTTTTGACCTGCTTAAAGCCGCATTCCTTAAGTCCTTCTGCAAAAGCTGCTGTCATTTCTTTATCTTTAAGCGTTATTGTTCCTGTCAGACGAAGCTCCTTGGCAGGTTCTTCTATTAAAAGATGACCCGGCTTGAAGCCCGTACTCCACCATGTTTTTTCCTTAGGTGTTGAAAATTCATGCACATAGTTTCCGTTAAGCTTTTTATCGTGATAAAGGTTTGTCTGCATTTCGAGCCAGTTTTCTTCTTTTGCGCATTTGTAAGTGGTAAAAGCCGTATCTTCCTTATCGGAATGGTCTTTGAGGTATACTCCTATCTCTCCGCCGTAGAATACCATTCCGTACTGGCCTTTCCACATCTGAATCATCCAGTCCTTGCCCTCATATTCAAAATGAACCCGGGCGTAGTCATACTCCAGAAGGATATACGGAGCTACAATATCATACATTTTATTGAATCCGAAATGCCTCTGCCATGCATTGGGTGAATCAACGTAGAAATAATCATCTCTGTAACTGTATTTATAGCTGAAAAGAGCATGCTTTGAAAGATAATTATATATAAAGTTCTGCTTGCCTGTTTTTTCCTCAGTGTTATCTTCGGCTGCAGTTACAGTATTGTTTGCCGCAGCATATGCAGCCGAATCAACTACAAAAGCGGTTGTTCCGAATACTGACAGAAAACACAGTATTAACGATATAATTCGTAATGATATTTTTTTTATACGTTTTTTCATAAAAATGCCCTCCTGAACATTAACATATTTCCAATATAATACGCAGGTATTATAACATCATATTAACACTATTTCAATAAGAAATTATCCGACACAAATGCGAATGCCGTGTTAAATCTTTACAAGGCGGCGGGCAATTACTGCGATATCCGCGAAGATGTTAAGCTTGTCATATTAAGGATTGTTTATTTGAAAAAATCTTTTATATGAGTAACGTTTTCACCCTTGTGCATTACGACAAAGCCTCTGCCGCTGCCCGATTTGTTTCCGCCGGCAATCCAGTTTTTATAAGCACGGCGCAGGGAATTATCTTCATACCATTCTTCAACAGGCAGCCTGACACTCCTGCCGAATAAACGCCACGCATCTGAAAATTCCTCTTTTTCTTTCCATTCGTAAATATCAAAATCTCTCATGAATTTTAATATGTTTGATTTTTCGGGCAGAAATTCAGCTGCTCTCGGGTAAAGCAGCCATGTATCCGTATGAAGCAATACTGTGTCGCCGCCGGACCAATCCTTAAAGAAATCATATGCAAGCCTATAGGATTTACTGCGCTGCTCATCTGTAAGCGGAATTCCGCTGCCCGGAATATGAAGAACTACAAAACGGGAATCCTTTTTAACAACATATCCGCACTCAAGCTTCAAATCATCTCTTGTATGTATTCCGAACGGCTCATACTCGAATCTGCCGAGCGTAAATCTGTTCAGCCGCAGAAAGTTTTCATACCAGCATTCTGCTGTTGTTCCGTTAACGCCTTCCATTTCACGGCATTCCTTAAGCTTACAGTTCAGGTCGGCAAGTCCGTCCCAGAAAAGGCTGTCAGGCAAATTCCGTTCCGCGTATTTTTTCCGTGTGTACGGAGCGCAGTGCAGAAGATAAACAAATTTAAGGGTTAAATAGTTTATCGCATACTTTTCAGAAAGAATCAGTAACTCTTCATTTACAGTGCGCATGCTTACTGAATCGTCATCAACGAAAAGTCTTACCTGCTTTTCAAAAGCCTCCGCAAGCTCAGTGATGCTGTTTATCTTTTTTTCAACATCAAGAAAACATTTTCTCGCATCCTGAGGAAAATCCAGCTTCTGACAGATTTCCTCTGTTGTTATGTAATAGTTTATTTTTTCTTCCGCCTGTTTCATTTAAGTTATTCCTCCGATAATTATATATCAGAAAATCCAGTATCTGCTGCTGAGGTTTACTATAAAGCCGATAAAGGTTGCAAGATATGTTCCGAGGCGTTTGAAGAAATTGCCGAAAATATTCTGTCTTGCCTGTGCGGTTTCGCCTGTGCCTTCATAACAGCCGATATTGTGAACATCTGTCAGCGCATTGCCGTAAAAATCGTGTTCACCCATATCCCCCACAACCTGTATTCCTTTGCCGATGAGCTTTGACTCTTTTGAGAGGATAAAGCTGTTCTTATCCGTTTCGTCGTCTCCGACAAATCCGGGATTACAGATGAAATTATTCTCCGCCATGGGAGGAATGCCCATATTCCACATACAGTTATTTGTAAATACGCCGTCAAATTTCGTAGTATATTTTCCGTCCGTACCGACATTTTTACTCATATAAACAGTCGAGCTT
>JAZUDP010000016.1:0-6586 GCA_045639705.1 Acutalibacteraceae bacterium | reverse complement strand
GTGCAGGCGACCTTACGCCGTCGGGCAAGCCGATAACCGAAGGAAACGACCCGTTCTACGATATACTCACGGATTCGATAGACGAATTCTTCGGAAAATAAAACAAATAAAAGAGCAGAGATTTAACAGTCTCTGCTCTTTCTTTTGCCTGTACAATATTCGTCTGTCATTTTATCTGTTTCACCGATGCGACAAAAAGCCTGCCGTCAATTCAAAAAAACGTTTCATAATAAAAGCTATGATTTCCTTACGGCAAACACGGAATAAACCGCAAAAAGAATTACGGCAAAAATTATGCCTGCGGGATACGCTGCTGACGCTCCAAGCTTAAATCCCTCTTCAGCCATAAGTATATATGTCATGCTTACCGCCGCCATAAAAGAAGCCGGCAAGGCTGTGATTAAAGAAATCAAACGCCTTTTACCGTTTCTCAAAAGATAGACTGTCGCTACCCACAGCGAAATCATCGCAAGAGTTTGATTGCTCCATGAAAAATATCTCCATAGAACATTAAAATCAAGCTGAGTAAGAACCGCTCCGATGCCGAGAAGCGGAAGAGTTATCAGCAGTCTGTTTTTCATAGGCTTCTGATTCAGATTTGTACATTCGGCAACAATAAGCCTTGCGCTGCGGAATGCGGTATCTCCGGATGTGACGGGACACGCTATGACTCCGACAACGGAAAGTATGCCTCCGACAGTACCCATAAGAGAAAACGATATATCATAAACAACGCCCGACTGTCCCAGTTCGCTGAGTGCCTTGCTAAGTCCGCCCGTTGTTTCGTAAAAAGTGACTCCGGCCGCCGCCCATATAAGAGCAATAACCGCCTCCGTTATCATTGCGCCGTAGAAAACTTTTCTGCCGTCTTTTTCCGATTTAATGCATTTTGATATCATCGGTGACTGTGTGGCATGGAATCCCGATATTGCACCGCAGGCGACTGTGACAAACATATAAGGCCATACGGGCTGACTGTCGGGATGAAGATTTCTTAATTCGATTTCCGGAAGAACAAACTTACCCGAAAAAACAAGAGTTCCGAGAATTCCCGCAGCCATAGTCAGAAGCACGATTCCGAAAAAAGGATACAGCTTTCCGATTATCTTATCAATGGGAAGAAGCGTTGCAAGCACATAATAAACAATAATTACAGCAATCCAGAAACCGGTATTCAATGCCTCGGGAGTTAGCCTTGCAAGCAGAGCTGCCGGGCTTGTGATAAACACCGTACCGACAAGTATCAGAATAACCAGAGAAAAAGCACGCATTATCCATTTGCCTGCCCTGCCCAAATAGATGCCGGACAGCTCGGCTATTGATTTTCCGTCATGGCGGCACGAAATCATTCCCGTCATATAGTCATGAACGGCACCGCCGAAAACCGAACCGAGAACAATCCACAGATAAACGCACGGGCCGAACTGCGCTCCCATAAGCGCGCCGAAAATCGGACCTGTTCCCGCAATATTAAGCAGCTGAATAAGGAACGCCTTAGGCGTTCTGAGCGGAATACAGTCCACGCCGTCGTTGATTTTTTCGGCGGGAGTCTGTCTGTCGTCGGGAGAAAAAGCTTTTTCGGTAAATCTTCCGTAAAACAGCCAGCCGATAATAAGCGCCGCAAAGGCAAATATCAGTGATTTCAAAGCCGCACCTTCCTCAAGAAAATTAATATCATAAAATATAACACATAATCCTTTTATTTACAAGCACAGTTTCCGTTTTAATAAAGCATAAATCCGATTCCTGTATATTTTTTACAGGCGGTATAACGGGCAGCCGCATTCAGCTGAACGCGGCTGCCCGTTTCTGTTATGATTCATTTACAAGCTTGCCTGTCATATGCTCGGGAATTATTTCAAGACACTGAACGCGGCTGCCGTCGTTTGCCAGCTCTTTTTCAACATAAGCCGTGTCTGTCGTGAATTTCATGCCCAGATTTCTGCTTATTTCAATCGCCTTGTCATAATCCTCAACAAGCTTTATTCTGCCGAAAACAATAACACTGTTTATATTCAGCGACCACTCGCCCTCGCGCCTGTAGCCTTCATCGTAAACGCAGAAGGAAACCTTGTCGCACCTTTTTATCGCGTCAATTTTGTGTCCCTCTTTCGCGCCGTGAAAACAGATATGTCCGTTTTCTTCATTGTACCAGTAGCTTATCGGCAGTCCGTAGGGATAACCGTCGTCACCTATAAGCGACAGGACTCCCCTCGGCCGGCTTTTCAGAATTTCAATACATTTTTCTTCTGAAATCTGCTGTTTGAATCTGCGCATTTTTCTGAACATACTCATCTCTCCTCAAGTAACCACTGATTAAATCGGGGTGTGAAAATCAGTGAGAATATTTTTCGTCAGATGTTTCAAAAAATTTGCGGACATACTGACATATTTCAAAAATTTTTGTCCAAAATGGCGGACAATAGTACGCTGAGTTTTGCGCATCCGATTTAATCAGCGATTACTCAGCTCATCATTATTATTCCCTGTGCAATTAAAAGCTCTCCGAAAATATATGTGAGCATACACAGAAAAAAGCTTTTGAAATATCCGTTTTTATAATACCTGACCATGAACAGCGTGCAGTCCGAAACAAAGAACAGAACCGCGCCGATATAAGCAACAGCCGAACCGGGGCAGGGCTTGCTCATAAGCTGCATAAGCGCGAAAATATTCATACTGCTGTTCGCAAGCAGATAAATATACATAGGCACAACCATTGCCTTCGGGGTTGTAGGCCTGACAAGTCTGATTATTACCGCGGAAACACCGAAATAAATAATAACCGCAGGGATAATAAGAATCAAGTTTACAAGCGAAAAATCTATCCTCGCCGCATAAACTGCGATAAACAGAAAATGCGAAAGCATAAAGCTTATTCCGCCCGCCGTAAACCACGCGTTTGTTTCCTTCATCAGCAGCACATCGCCGAGCCAGCTTGCCGCAAGCGCTGCCACAAGAAGCCAGTTTATCTCATGTACCGATGTGACATAGTATGCGGTTATCAGCGGAAGCAGAAACGGCTTTGAAAAGCCTGCATACTTTGTAAAAAGATTAAGCGCCGAGGCAATAAGCAGAAGTCCGAGAAAAATAAATCTTGCGTACTCAGAGTAAAGCAATCAAATCACTCCGGTTATTTTATATTTCAAATTCAAGAGTCATAAGCTTATGCGGTGCAAGTCCGAATTTCACGGATGAATTACCGCTTAATTTTTTAATACGCTTTTCTTCAAGCGTTGTTTCATAGACCGCGGCAGCTTTCACATCCGGCACTGTCAGTTCAAACGAAACCTCCGATGTGCTGTCGCTGTTGTTGAGCAGACGGACAATAAGCGCATCTCTGTCCATCGCGCGCTTGAAGCATGTAACCGTCACACCGTCGCCGCTGAGTCTGAACGCAGAGCCGCAGTCGGGCAGAATCGGGTCGGGACGGACATAACCGGGCATAACGCTGTCCTCTGTCTGACGGTTGAATTCCGTAATAAGCGGAGCAACAAAGTCAGAAACCTCCTTAAGCAGAGCTGCCTTGCTTCCGTCGTAAGGAATAACAGCGGCTTCAAAGTCGACAGCGGTAAGATTCTGCGCCTCATGACATTTATATTCGGGCGTAATCGCAAAGGTTTTTGTATCAATGTCCTCGTTGCAGCGGAGCAGAGTCAGCGCAAGCGTCTGAGCCTCGTTGTCAATACATTCATATTCATAAATGCCCTTTGCGGCAATGCCGAGACCTGCGCCCCTGCCGCTTACGCAGCAGTAATCAATAAACGGTTTTGTGGGATAATCCTGTTCACGCGGAAGCTCGGGGTCAAACGGTACGCTGATTTCACGCTCGCAGTGGTCGAATGCCTGACCGCCTGCCGAAACAGCATTTTCAAAGCCCGTCGGGAACAGAACACGCAGGCGGTGATATCTGCTCTGATTTTCAATGTGGAATTTCAGACCGACCTTCCTGTCGCCCTTCATAAGAGAAACAACCGTTCTGATTTTCAGCGGCCTGCAGATTTCGGAGCGCTTCTTCCTGTCTGCGGAAAGTCCGTCGGGAATGCTCATTTCCGTACAGATTTCATAAGCCGCGCCGAGCGGAGTATCGAAAAGACATGCAATTGATTCCGGTGCGCCCGAATAGATTACGCGTCTGTCGTTTTCGGGTTCGCAGTGAACATAAATTGAATCGCACTCGCCCGTGTCCTCAAAGACAAGACCGCAGTCAAAGTCTGCCGCAGGATTGCGTTTATCCTTAACAGACAGTCTGCCGCCGTTATCAATGCAGACACGAAGATACTCGTTTTCCATTGAATACGGACTTGTTTCCATATAATAATAATGTCTGTTGTCAACGCGTTCTTCGTCTTTGGTTTTCTTAAATGAAAGCTTTATCCAGCCTGCGGCGGAAACCGTCGGCAAATCGAGAATCGCGTCGATTTTCCAGCGTTTTCCCCATGTGGGATGGCCGCGGCGCGGATTGTACCGTACATCGCCGACAAGCTCCCTGCTGATAATCGTCTTTTCAACCTTACTGCCGTCCGGAGTATAAAGCTCAAAAAATCCGTCGCAGAAGCCTGCGGGAATGTCGAACGCAACTCTTTTTGCGCCGCTGATTTCATAAGACGAAAGATTGAAAACAAATACTGCGGGGTCGGCTGACGAACAGCTCATTATGTAGCGGAGCGCCTTATCCTCTTCCTGCTCGCAGAGTGAGATTGAAGCGCCGTAGCGCGACATAACCTGCTCGAAAACCTCATCAACGGAACAGCAGCCGAGGCTGTCGTGAGCGTGATTTTCAAGCACATATTTCCATGCTCTGTCAAGCGACCACTGCGGATACTTTGCGCCGAGAAGCCATGAAGCGGCGGCAAGCGGCTCAAAACGGTCAACGAGGTGCTTTTCCGACTGCCAGTGGCGTTTTTTCTGACGCGGATGAAGTGAATTTGTGGATTCAAGTATATCCTCAAAGGTGTAAATCAGCTCTCCCTTTACCTGCTCGGGCTTTTTGCCCATTGCTTCATAATCGGCAAGAACATCGGCAGCAAACTCCTCGGGAGTTGACTGTTTAACCTCGATATTCGGGAACAGTGCGCGGATTTTTTCGACAACCTCAAGCAAATCCTCCTGCGCCAACGAATGGTCGATGCCGTTGAGCCAGAACATGTGTCCCGTTTCGGCATTGTAAAGGCTGTACTCGCGCAGAGCCTTCACGCGGTTTTTTATTCCCCGTCTGCGGAATGTTACGCCGTCAATAACCTCGTCAAAATCCTCCTCGCAGTCGGGCAGAGTTGTGGCAAAGCCGTACCCGGAACGGGAATTGAACATATAAGCGGATGTGCCGTCGGGCGAAATCCATTCATACACGCTCTTCTGATTTTTCGGATGTCCTCTCCATGCCATTGAAGAATGAATACCGAAGCCTGCAAGAATCTGCGGAAGCTGCGAGGTGTGACCGAATTCGTCAATTTCGTAGGAGAAGCGCATGACTCCGCCAAGCTCCTCCGACTTTTTAACGCCGTACTGAAGATTCCGTACAAGAGCCTCGCCGCCGACAATATTCTCAAGCGGCTGAGTGTACCACGGACCGACAAGAAGCTGTCCGTCCGAAACAACCTTTTTCACTCTTTCACGCATTTCGGGACGGGCGGCAAGATAGTCGTCAACAAGAGCATACTGACCGTCCGTTATAAAACGGTAATCGGGCTTCTTCTCAAGCACATCAATCAGACGGTCAAAAAGCTCGACAAGTCTGACAAGGAATTTTTCGTGGGACAGATACCACTCTCTGTCCCAGTGTGTGTTGCTCAGAATATGATAAACTTCTTTATTCGGCATAGCGTCCTCCAAAACAGATTATTTGCTTACATTATATACGTTTCGTTCAGTAAATCCAATAGCTATTTTGATTTTTCTTCAATAAATGCTGAACATTTTCCGTTTGTGTGATATAATAAAGTTCATTAAAGCTGAGAAGGTATAATTATGGTTAAGGAAATAGTTCACGACCCGATTTTTCTTGCGCAGAAATCCAAAACCGCGACCGCCGAAGATATTGCAGTCGCGGATAATCTGACAGATACGCTGAAGGCAAATTCCGACAGATGCGTCGGCATGGCGGCAAACATGATAGGCGCTGCAAAACGTATTATTGTTTTTGACGACAACGGCAGAATCTCCGAAATGTTCAACCCCGAAATCATATCGGGCAGGGAACAGTTTGAAACCGAGGAGGGCTGTCTGTCGCTGACGGGTACGCGGAAAACCAAACGGTATAAAACAATTAAAGTCAAGTGGCAGAACAGAGATTTTCAGTGGAGAATCAAGAATTTCACAGGCTGGACAGCTCAGATAATCCAGCACGAAATTGACCATTGCAACGGCGTGCTTATATAGAACAATCCCGCAGGTATTCCTGCGGGATTGTTAATCTGTATCAATGTTTGAATTACTGCGGCAAATTGGTATTTGCCGCAGTACCTGCGGTCGTTCGCCGGGTAAGCGGTAATCAGAATTATGCTGCCCTGCGCGAGCCGTAAGAAATGTATAAATTGGTAATTGTCGAGCTGAATTTTTGATGTTGCTCTGCCTCCCTTGCCCTAAA
>JAZUDP010000015.1:0-64977 GCA_045639705.1 Acutalibacteraceae bacterium | reverse complement strand
TCTGAAAACGCATCTTTCAGCGAATAACTGCTTCAAAAGCGGGCAACATACGTCAGTATGCTGCCCGCTTTTTCATTGTTCTTCATCTGAAATCTGTTGTTTTCAGATACGGAGTAGTTTTGAATGAGATAGAATCAGACTCAGACGCTGCTGACAAAACCGCAGGAATACTCGCGTATTTCAAGGTTTTTCAGCAAGTATAAGGCGATTATAGCCATTCAAAACCGGTTTCTCCCTAACTTGCACCGCCCAACGGTGCTTTTTTATTATATTCAGCTGTTAAGCATATTCCTGTACTTATCCTCCATGCGGCGAAGAAACTCCGACATATCCTCTTCAGACGGGAACGGGTCTTCCTTCAGCACCTGCTCAGATGCATTTACCTCTTCAGTCTCATCCTTCGCTTCCGTTTCTTTCGGAGCGGTTACAACCGGTTCGGTATCGGTCTGCGGATAAATGAAATTAAGTTCAGCTTCGGGATAAACCTCGCCAAACCGTCCGTACTCGCCTTTGAGAGTATCCATAGACGAATATAAGCCGAGAATGGAATCCGAGATTCCGCCGAGCGAATCCATAATGCCTTCGATTTTGCTCTTTGCGTCATCTACAAAGCCATGCGTCTTGTCGCTGATATCGCGGGCAAGCACTTTTGCGCTCTCGATATAGCAGTCGGCATAAGCAACAGACTCCTTCATAAGAACAGACGAAGCACGGCTGAGGCGCGTTGTACTCTCAGCATCGGCAATCGCGGAGTTGAGGCGCTCAATCATATTATCTTTTTCAGTAATTTCAGCCTCTAATTCGGCAACTGTGGATTTCAGTCCCTCAAGCTCGTCAAGCTCTTCCTTAACGGCATTTGACTTTGAATGAAGATATGCAATATACTCCATTACCTGCTTGCGGTCGAATCCACCGATTATGGCTTTTTTGAGTATAACCTCGTTTTCCAAAGCAATCGCTCCCAAAACCTGTTTTCGGTAAAATTTTGATTCAAGAATATGTTCCGGTTATGTAATTAAACCTCAGATGTACAATGCGGGCACTTTGTTGCATCGATAGCAATTTCGGATTTGCAGTAAGGGCAAACCTTTGTTGTAGGTGCAGCGGGAGCTTCCTCTTCCTTCTTCTTGAGGGAAGCAGCCTTCTCTGATACCTTGTTGATTGACTTAACAATAACAAAGATAACGAATGCCATGATGAGGAAATTGATAACTGCTGTAATGAAGTTGCCGTAGGTGATTTTTGCGTCGCCGAGTTCAACTGCGAGAGCTGAGAAATCAATCTTGCCGAGGATGATACCTACAAGGGGCATGATGATGTCATCAACAAGAGAGCTTACGATAGCCTGAAATGCGCCGCCGATGATAACGCCGACTGCAAGGTCAAGGACATTGCCTCTCATGATAAACTCTTTGAATTCAGCGATAAAGCCTTTCTTTTCTGCCATAACTAAATACCTCCTAATTTTATTCGACCCATTTTAGCATATTTAGTTAAGGATTTCAATACCTATTTTTCAAAATATTGTCTTTTTTTCATGTTTTTTTAAGGTATTAACGACAAGATGTTGTGCTTTTTATTTTTTTGCTTATTTTTCCCGTTATACAATATATAGATTCAGTTAAATCGTTAACTAAACAGGTATTATTAAAATTAACACTTGACAATTTTTTCGAATAGTAATAGAATATATGCAATATTGAAAAATGTTGATGCAGAAGGCTGTGTCAGGCGGATTTTTCAGAGAGCCGTGCGTTTGGTGAAAGCGCGGTATTATCTGCGGCAGAGTTACCACTGCGGAGTGCGTTCCGAAATAAGGTTCGCCGTACGGCTGCGTTAAAGCTTAAGAGTGGCAGTACAGTTATATTATGTATTGCAATACGGGTGGAACCGTGGAGTTTATGCTTCATCCCTGTTTTCGGGGATGGAGCTTTTTTATTTTTTATATTTTTATTATGTATAATCATTTAGGAGGAATAAACATGGTTAAGGTAACACTTAAGGGCGATGTCGTTAAGGAATTTGAAAGCGGCATCATGGCTATGGATGTTGCAAAGGAACTCGGCATGGGTCTTTACAAGGCTGCCTGCCTTTGCAAAATCAACGGAGAGTATAAGGATCTGCGTACTCCCATAACAGAGGACTGCTCACTTGAAATTCTCACATTCGAGGATGACGACGAGGCAAAGAAAACATTCCGTCATACAGCTTCCCATATTCTTGCTCAGGCGGTTAAAAGACTTTTCCCCGAGGCAAAGCTTGCTATAGGTCCGGCTATTGACGACGGCTTCTATTATGATTTTGATGTTGATACAGCTTTCACTCCCGAAATCCTTGAGAAAATCGAAGCTGAAATGAAAAAAATCGTCAAGGAAGGCTTAAGACTTGAAAAGTTTGAGCTTGACGCTGACGAAGCAATAAAGCTTATGCAGGAAAAAGGCGAAATCTACAAGGTAGAACTCATCGAGGAACATGCAGGCAAGGGCGAAAAGATTTCATTCTACAAGCAGGGCGAATTCGTTGAGCTTTGCGCAGGTCCTCACCTTCCCGACACATCAAGAGTAAAGGCATTCAAGCTTACATCCTGCACGGGCGCATACTGGCGCGGAGATTCAACAAAGAAGATGCTTCAGCGTATTTACGCAACGGCATTTACAAAGAAAGACGAAATGGAAGCTCACCTTGCTGCTCTTGAAGAAGCAAAGAAGCGCGACCACAACAAGCTCGGCCGTGAGCTTGAGCTGTTCACAACCTGCGACTACATCGGTCAGGGTCTTCCTATTATGCTTCCCAAGGGTGCAAGAATTATTCAGCTTCTTCAGCGCTTCGTTGAGGACGAGGAGCAGAAGAGAGGCTGGCTTCTTACAAAGACGCCTTACATGGCAAAGAGCGACCTTTACAAGATTTCGGGTCACTGGGATCACTATAAGGACGGTATGTTCGTTCTCGGTGACGAGGAGAAGGACGATGAAGTATTTGCACTCCGTCCCATGACATGCCCGTTCCAGTATCAGGCATACCTCAACAGACCCCGTTCATACCGTGACCTTCCCCTTCGTTACGACGAAACCTCTACTCTTTTCCGCAACGAGGCTTCGGGCGAAATGCACGGTCTTATCCGTGTCCGTCAGTTCACAATCTCCGAAGGTCACCTCATGTGCCTTCCCGAACAGCTTGAGGACGAATTCAAGGGCTGTCTTGAGCTTGCTATCTTCATGCTCAAAACACTCGGTCTTTATGAGGATGTTTCCTACCGCTTCTCACAGTGGGACCCCGATGACAAGGCAAAATATATCGGCACACCCGAGCAGTGGGACGAGGCTCAGGGCATCATGAAGAAGATTCTTGACCACCTTGAAATCCCCTATAAAATCGGTATCGGCGAAGCCGCATTCTACGGTCCGAAGCTTGATATTCAGATTAAGAACGTTTTCGGCAAGGAAGATACGCTCATCACAATTCAGATTGACCAGATGCTTGCTGAAAAATTCGGCATGGAATACACAGACCGCGACGGTACAAAGAAGAATCCCTATATCATTCACAGAACCTCAATCGGCTGCTATGAAAGAACTCTTGCTCTGCTTATCGAAAAGTACGCAGGCGCTTTCCCCGTATGGCTTGCTCCCACACAGGTTAAGCTTCTTCCCATCGCCGACAGACATCACGACTACGCTTACGAAATCAAGTCAAAGCTTGACGCATACGGCATCCGCTGCGAGGTTGACACAAGAAGTGAGAAAATCGGTTACAAAATCCGCGAAGCTCAGCTTGAAAAGGTTCCTTACATGCTTCTTATGGGTGACAAGGATATTGAGGGCAGCTGCGTTTCAGTCCGCAAGCGCGGCGAAGGCGAACTCGGCTCCATGAGCATTGACGAGTTTGTTAAGATTATCGTTGAACAGGTAAGAACAAAGGAAATCTTCTGATTTCGGGGGTAACACAATGTCAATAGAAGCAGGACGCGCATATTTCCGTCAGTTCGGCATGGAGGACAGAGTGCTTGAATTTGATGTTTCGAGCGCAACCGTTGAGCTTGCCGCGGCAGCGCTGAATACAGAGGGCAAGAGAATCGCGAAATCTCTTTCGTTCAAGGTTGACGAGCAGCCGATTCTTATAATCGCCGCAGGCGACGCAAAGGTTGACAACAAAAAATACAAGGCTCAGTTCGGGGCAAAAGCTAAAATGCTCACCCCCGACGAAGCTGTTGAGCTTATCGGTCACGCTGTCGGCGGAGTATGTCCCTTCGGAATAAAGGACGGCGTAAAAACCTATCTCGACGAATCGCTCAGGCGCTTTGAAACAGTCTTTCCCGCGGTCGGCGGCTCAAACAGCGCTATTGAGCTTACAATTCCCGAGCTTGAAAAATACGCTCAGAATTTTCAGAGCTGGGTAGATGTCTGCAAGGCATGGCAGGACGAGGAAAACGATGGATAAATATCAGTTCATCGCGCAGGCTCTCGGATATATCGGACTTTTTTGCAGCTTTATAGCATATCAGTGCAAAAAGCACCGCAATCTTATGATTTTCCGCACGGGAAACGAGGTGCTTTTTGCAATACAGTATCTGATGCTTCATTCATACACAGGCATGGCGATGAACGCCGTCAGCTCGGTGCGCAATCTGATTTTTGCACGGCTGGTGGAAAAGAATAAATCCACCCTCCCCTTTCAGATTGCATTCAGTGTGCTTTTTATTATTTTCGGAATAATGACATGGGACGGCATGATAAGTCTTGCGGTCATTACCGCAAAAATCATTTCCACCGTGGTTTACGGAATAAAAAACACAAGGGTAACGCGCTTTGCGACAATCCCCGTTTCATCCTTCTGGCTTGTGTACAATATCAACTGCTCATCACAGGCAGGAATCCTCTGCGAGATTTTCTCACTTGTTTCAATTTTTACGGCAATAATCAGAATTGACATAATCGAAAGACGCAGAGAAAAGAAAACTTTATTATCAAGGTGATATCAAATGAAATATGCAGTAATTTTATATGACGGAATGGCTGACTATCCCGTTCCCGTGTTTGACGGCAAGACGCCGATGATGATGGCGAAGAAGCCGAATTTTGACCGTCTTGCGCAGAAAGGCGAAGTAGGACTTGTACGCACGGTTGCCGAGGGTCTTAAGCCCGGCAGTGATGTTGCCAACCTCAGCGTTATGGGCTACGACCCGAAGAAATACTACACAGGCCGTTCACCGCTTGAGGCTGTAAGCATCGGCGTTAAGATGGCTGACGACGACATCGCTTTGCGCTGCAACATCGTCACACTTTCCGACGAGGAAAACTACGATGACAAAACGATGGTTGACTATTCCGCGGGAGATATTTCCAGCGCAGAAGCCGCTGAGATTATCAAGACGGTACAGGAGCATTTCGGCGGCGGTGAATTCGATTTTTATTCAGGCGTAAGCTACCGTCACTGCCTTATCCATCACGGCGGCACAACGGAGCTTGGAAACATGACTCCTCCTCACGATATTTCCGGCAGAGTTGTCGGCGAATATATTTCGACGGCTCCCACAGCTCAGAAGCTTACAAAGATGATGCGTGAAAGTTATGACCTGCTCAAGGACCACCCCGTAAACCTTAAGAGAATTGCCGAGGGCAAGCGTCCCGCAAATTCAATCTGGCTCTGGGGCGAGGGCAAAAAACCGATTCTGCCTGAGTTTGAAGACCTCTACGGTGTAAAGGGCGCTGTTATTTCCGCTGTTGACCTGCTTAAGGGCATCGGTATTTCGGCAGGCATGGATGTTCCCGATGTCGAGGGCGCAACAGGCTACATCGACACGAACTTTGAGGGCAAGGCTCAGGCGGCAATTGACGAGTTCAACAAAGGCTGCGACTTTGTTTATGTTCATTTTGAGGCTCCCGATGAGTGCGGTCACAGAAACGAGCCCGAAAACAAGGTTCGTTCAATTGAGCTGATTGACGAAAAGGTTCTTCCCGTTATCATTGACGGACTTGAGAAAACCGGCGACGATTACAAGATTATGATTCTTCCCGACCATCCCACGCCGATTGTTACAATGACACATGCAGGCGACCCTGTTCCCTACATGATTTATCATAAGTCAAAGGAAATCGAAGGCGTTGAATCCATTGACGAGGAAAGCGCAAAAGCGACAGGCAACTTCATCGAGTTCGGTCCCGGAATAATGAAAAAATTTATTGAAGAATAACAGAACACAGCAAAAAGCACCCCGAATATTTTCGGAGTGCTTTTTCTTTACAGCTTATTCAATTGCTTTAAGAGTCTCAGGCATATTGACACGGCTTATCTTGAACAGGATCGGTAATGCCGCAGCAGCCGCAACAGCTGCAATTATGGCAGCAGAAGCAATAAAGCTCCACCAGTATATCCGGCTTCCGTACATAACATTGCCTACCGAAATATAATCAACAAGTGCCTTATGGAGGAAAACGCCTCCGATAAGTCCGAGCGTCACGCCGACAAAGGTCGAAACGATATTCTCTCTTATTACATACAGCAGAACCTCGCCGTTGCTGAATCCGATAACCTGTATGTTTGCAATTTCATGGGTGCGTTCACTGATATTTACGTTTGAAATCGTATACATTACAATCGCCGCAAGCACACACGCCGCCGCAACAAACAGTATTACAAGAGCAAGCACCTGACTGATTGAAACATCAACAGAATCGGCAAGCGTTTCCGAATCCGTTACGCCCGTTACCTCTTCTGTTTTCAGATAATCCGAACAGAGAGAAGCAATTTCGGTTTCTTTAAGATAATCCTTAAGAACAACAGCAATATACTTGTATGTCGGTTCCGCAAAGAACGTTTCTTTATATGTTTCCTGCGACATGTAAACATAGTGGTCAATATAGTTCTTGACTATACCTCCGACCTTTGAGGTGAAAATATTTCCGTCATTGTCCGTAAAGAACAGACTGCCGCCGACCTCAAGACCAAGGTCCTCGGCCATTTTCTGACTGATTACCGCAGCACCGTCATTGAGTGAAGACGAACCGCTCACCGTGTTAAGTCTGACATATTTTGATACCGAATCGGCGTCGCTCGGTACGATTACATGCGCATTATCAAAGCCTCTCCAGATGCTTTCTGTTTTTGAAACATTATAGGATACGTTTGACAGAAGCATGGAGGACTCAACGTTTTTATCCGCCTTAAGCCTGTCAAGAGTAACTGAATCTCCCGGCGTCTGACCGGCATTCAGAACAATCTGCAGGTCATAACCGAATACACCTTTTTTGCCGTACTGCGCATTTTTCACACCCGAGGTTGAATTAAGAAGACCGAGCGCCGACAGAACAAGAGCTGTACAGCAGGCAATGGCAAGCGTACCGATGACAACTCTCTTACGGCTTCTTGAAATTGTTCTCGCGAGAATAATCATTCCGTAAGACATTCTGTTCCAAAGAGCGGGTATCATTTCCGCGGCGGAACGTCTGTTGAAACCGATTGCTCTCGGACGCATAAGAACGGCGGGATAATGTATCAGCTCGCGGAAGGTTGCAAAGCAGCTTGCCGCTGTTGTTGTAATAAGAGAAACCGTCATTCCCCTGAAAATATACCTCATGTTAAACGCAATGCTTATATCGGGAATGTTGTAAATCGAGCCGTAAATTGAATAAATGGCATTCGGGAAAAGGCAAGTTCCGAGAATTATTCCTATTGCCGAGCCGAAAATCCACGCGGTTGTTGAATAGACAACATATTTTGCGGTAATCGATACTGCCGAATAGCCGAACGCTTTGAAAAGTCCGATTGAATTGCGCTCGTCCTCGACATTTTTAAGCATGATAACAAAGCAGGCAACCATTGCGGTGAAAAGGAAAATAAGAGGGAAAATATTGGACATGGAACTGATGTTTTCCATGCTTGTGATAAAGCTCTTCTGACCGCTGAGATTTGTCTGAACCGTTGTATTCCATGTAATGCTGTCAACGTTCTTCAGCGTATTCTTCAGTTTTTTCAGGTCGCCGCTGAGATTTGTTTTTTTCTGTTCGATTTCGTCCTTCAGCTCAGTGTATTCGCTGTCAATCGTAGCATAGCGCACCTTGGCGCTGTTAAGCTCAAACTGGGCATGGTTAACCTTTTCGTCTCCGCTGCGTACAGCAAGCGTATAATCAATCTGCGCAACGGTAAGTCTGACCTTCTGGCTGTCAAGCTCTTTTCTCTGCTCCTCAATGGTTTTCTGAAGCGTACCAAGCTGAGTCTGACCCGAGGTCAGCTCGTTCATGGAGCTTCTGTATTTGATAAGTGTGGCGGCGTCAAGGTCATATGAAGCCTTTGAATTGTCAAAGCTGCTCTTTGCGCTGTCATACTTTGACTGTGAAACCGAAACAGAATTGGAAGCGGCAGTCAATGCGTTTCTGAGTGCGGGCAGCGAGCTGTTGATGCCTTCAAGCTCTTTGTTCTTTGACGAAACGGAAGAATTTTTTGAATCAATCTGAGCCGTACAGCTGTCATACTTCTGCTGAACCTCTGACCTGTCCGATTCACATGAGCTGAGCGAAGACCTGTAATAGCTGAGATTTATTCTTTCTGATGTTGTTATGGTGCCGTTATTCAGTTTTATATTAAGCGCATCTATCTGCGCCTGCAGATTTTTTATTTCCGAATCAAAGGCTGAAATTCTGCTTCTGTAGCCTGTTCTTTCATTTTCAAGCGATGTGATTTCGCCCTTAAGCTTTGCGATATCGCTGTTAAGTGCTTCGGCTGCCTTCTCCGCGTCGCTGACAGCCGCGGCGGCATCGCTTTCGTTGGTACGCGCATTCTGAAGCTCGGCTGCCGCTGTATTTTTTGAGCTTTCAAGCGTATCAAGCGTAATTTTATCTGCTGTATGCTTGTCATTTAAATCATCATAAAGCATTTTCAACTCAGTGTAGCCGTCAATTTTCTGACTGCTTCCGTCAAATGATTTTATGTTGGCTTCATACGCGGTGTTCAGAGCGTTAAACGCCGACTGTGCGCTGTCAAGCCTGCTTCTTGCCGATTCCTTATTATCCTCGCTTTTCTGCTTTTCGGCCGCGAGAATATCGTCCTCGCTGTCAACATAAGCCTTGAACTTTTTTATTTCATTCTGCTTGCTGTCAAGCTGATGTCTGCTTGAAGTCTCGTAAGCATCGATTTCAGCCTGCTTATCCTCAATCTTCCTTGCGTATTCAGTCTTTATTTCAGTAAGCTTAAGGTCAATTGCCTCCGATGAAATATCCTTGATTTTATCCGCAAGCTCAGTAACGATATCGTTATAATTTTTACTGAATTTATCATAATTTTCCGAATCGGGTATTTTTACGAAAAGCTCGTTGTATTCTTCTGTTGAAAAGCTTTTTGAATCAACATATATAAACGCACTCAGTGAGCCTGAGCCAACCTGAGTCGTACCGCGTTCATCGGAAATATACATCGGAGAATTAACCGTGCCGACAACCGTAAGTCTGTCCGTCTTAAGCGAATCGGTAATGCTGCTTCCGTCGCCGTTAAGCGTCAGGACCGTTCCGATTTCAATCTCGTCGTAAAGCTCGGCGGCACGCGAATCAATAACGCATTCGTCCTCTGCCTGCGGCAGTCTTCCGTCAACAAGCTTAAGTCTGTTGAGATAGCTTTCGTCTTTTTCTCCGATTTCGATAAATTTGCCCGCCTTCCACGAATTGAACTCGCTGACACGGCAGCACATTTCAAGGCCGTTATTATCCACTATCGCAGCCTTATCAATACAGACAATCGCGTCGACATAGCGTGATTTTGTTACGCTGTCAACGTTTTCGAGTCCGGATATTCTTTTTATGTCATCGTCAGAAAAAGGTATCCTTGAGGTTACACGCACATCAAGCAGATTATAATCGTTAAAATATCTGTTTGCCGTACTGTTCATCTTCGGCGACGCGGATTTGATTCCGATGTAAAAGCTGATGCCCAGCGCGACAATAATAACAACAGATAAAAATCTCAGCTTGTTGCGTGCTATTGACCTGAAAGAATCCTTTAAGAGGATTCCCTTCATTTACCATTCAATCCTTTCAACAGGCATGGGTGTTTTGTTAATTGCAATCTTGCTTATTTTTCCGCTCCTCATGGAAACAACTCTGTCCGCCATGGGGGAAATCGCATTATTATGCGTTATTATCAGAACGGTCATATTCATAACTTCGCTGGCTTTTTTGATAAGTCTGAGAATCTGAATTCCCGTTTCATAGTCAAGCGCTCCCGTCGGCTCGTCGCAGAGGAGCAGCTTCGGCTTTTTTACAAGTGCGCGCGCTATGGCAACTCTCTGCTGCTCGCCGCCCGAAAGCTGGGACGGGAAAAGATTAGCGCGGTTTTCAAGGCCGACAAGCTTTATCAGCTCCATGCAGTCAACAGCCTTATCGCTGAGAGTTGCAACAAGCTCAAGGTTCTCAACCGCGGTGAGATTGGGAACAAGATTATAAGACTGAAAAATAAATCCGACATCGTTTCTGCGGTAAAGCATAAGCTCGCGCTTGCCGAAGCTGGTTATCGGCTTGCCGTCAACCACAATGCGTCCGAAAGTGCAGGAGTCCATACCGCCGAGAACGTTAAGAAGCGTGGTTTTACCCGCGCCGCTCGGTCCGACAACAGCACAGACCTCGCCCTCTTCAATGCCGAAGCTGACGTTGTCGAGTGCGTGAATCATCGTATCGCCGACAGTATAAATTTTTGCTACATCTGATAATTCAATAAATCCCATATTCCGACCTCTGATAATACAGTTTATAATAAAAAACATATATACCTGTTTAGCATTATACTATAAATATATTAAATTTGCAATAGCTCTTATTTTATTTGCAATTTTTACAGATATGATATATAATATTATTTTGAGGTGATTTAAATGGCTGTTAAGAATATTGTTTTTGATATGGGAGGCGTTCTTGTTGAATTCAATCCCGACCATATGCTCAGCCGTCATTTCCCCGAAGAACTGCATGAAGCAATAAAGAAAGAAACATTCCGCAGCGCTGAGTGGCGCGAAATGGACAGAGGAACGATTGAAGTCGAGGATGCGGTGGAAACCATGTGCAGCCGTCTGCCCGCAGAGCTTCGTGCAGAGGCGTCAAAGATGATTCTTGACCGCAAAACAGAAATGCCTCCCATTAAAGAAATGTACCCCGTTGTTGAAGCCCTGAGCAGAGCGGGATATAAAATCTATCTGCTTTCCAACTGTCCGATGTGGCTTTATGAATTTTCAAAGGATGTGCCTGTGTTCGGCTTTTTTGACGGACTTGTTGTTTCCGCCGAATACAAGCAGGTCAAGCCCGACGAGGATATTTATCTTACGCTTTTTTCAAAGTTTAATCTGACTCCTTCGGAATGCTTCTTTATCGATGATTCCTACGAAAATGTTAAAACGGGAATCAGACTCGGAATGAAAGGTCACTGCTTTGCAGATAAGGATGTCGATAAATTAAAAACCGCTCTCAGAAACGAGGGCGTAATAATATAGCAAGGAGCAAATATGTCCTGTTTTACCCAAGCACTTAAAAATCTGAACGAATACCGTTCCGTTGCATACGATTTAAATAACCGACGCCTCCCCGCAGGAGTTGTCGGTCTTTCGCCTATACACAAGGCGCATGTTATCAGTGCGCTGAGTGAGGATTTCAGACCGCACAGATCAATTATAATCACACCCGACGAGGCTCAGGCCACCAAGCTGTGCCGTGACCTCAATTCTTTCGGATGCGCGGCGCAGCTGTATCCCGCCGGCGATATAACGCTCCGTCCCGACAATGTCAAATCCCGCGAATATGAGCATCAGCGCCTTAATGTTCTGGGCAACCTCATCGACGGTAATGTCACGGCCGTTGTCTGCTCGGTTGAGGCCGCGCTTCAGCTGACAATCCCGCCTGAGGAGTTGATTGCAAAACGCGTCACTCTCACCGTCGGCGATGATATCGCTCAGGAAAGACTGATTGAAATTCTGATTGACGCAGGATATACCCGAAGTGCGCAGGTTGACGGCTCAGGTCAGTTTTCCGTGCGGGGCGGAATAATCGATATTTTCTCGCCCGACTGCGAAAACCCGTACAGAGTTGAATTCTGGGGTGACAGCATTGACTGTCTCTCAACCTTTGAGGTCGAAAATCAGCGCAGAATCGACTCGACAAAAACAGTCACAATTACACCTACAAACGAAATCTGCTGCTCCCCTGCAAGGCTTGCGGAGCTTATTGAGAATTTCGCGGCAAAGGTTCACGGCAAAGGCTCGGTCAGAATAAAGGAAAGTCTTAATTACGACCTTGAAAAGCTTAACGGCGGGGTTCATCTTTCAAACATTGACCGCTATATGCCGCTTGTTTATCCGAGTGCCGCAACAATTTTTGATTACATTGACCAGCCGCTCCTGTTTGTGGCGGAAAGCTTTTCCGTTAAGGAGGCGGCAAACGCTTATCTGAAAATCTTCCATGAGGACATCAAGGCTTTTCTCGAGGACGGCATAATCTGCAAAGGGCTTGACCGTTATGTTATGGAATTTGAAGAGCTTGTTGCTCTTTATGAAGATCTGGGCGCGGTTTATCTTGACAACATGACACGCGGCTCTTTTGATACGCCCGTAAAAAATCTTGTCACCTTCAACGCAAAGCAGTTCACACCGTGGAACGGTTCTCTTTCCGTTCTGCTTGACGATATCCGTCCCGTTTACAGCAAGAAAGGACACTGCACCTTTGTTGTTGCAGGTACCGAGAAATCCGCAAAGGCTCTTGCCAACGACCTGCAGACCGAGGGCTTTAATTCGATGTTTCTGCCGTCGCTGCCGAAGGAATGCATTACAGGCAGCGTTATCGTTGTACCCGGAGGATTTTCGGCCGGCTTTGAATATCCCGACGCCAATCTGACGGTTATTACCTACGGAAGCAAATCCGCGCTCCCCGTCAGAAAAAGCGGAGCAAAAAAGGCAAGAAAAGCAAATTCCTTCAACAGTCTTGAGGACCTGCACAGGGGCGATTACATTGTCCACACTGCACACGGTATCGGTATTTTTGACGGCATAACAAGTCTTGAGGCCGACGGAAATATCAAGGACTATATCAAGATTAAATACGATAAAGCCGATGTGCTGTATGTTCCCGTTACGCAGCTTGACCAGGTTTCAAAATACATCGGTCCGAAAACAGAAAGCGGTACCGTCAAGCTGAATAAATTAGGCGGCAAGGAATGGCAGAAAACACGCACAAGAGTACGCGGCGCGGTTAAGGAAATCGCAAAGGAGCTTATCGAGCTTTACGCAAAGCGCACAAGCATTCAGGGCCACGCATTTTCACCCGACATTGATATGCAGAGCGATTTTGAACGCCGCTTTGAGTTTGACGAAACAGAGGACCAGCTCCGCTGTATTGACGAAATAAAGGGAGATATGGAGAAGCCGTATCCGATGGACAGACTTCTCTGCGGTGATGTCGGCTTCGGAAAAACCGAGGTTGCCCTGCGCGCGGCGTTCAAGTGCGTTGCAGACGGAAAGCAGTGCGCAATTCTTGTTCCCACCACCATTCTCGCGCTTCAGCATTATCAGACAATCTGCAAGCGCTTTGACGGCTTCCCGATTGAAGCGCAGATGCTTTCACGCTTTGTACCCGCAAAACAGCAGAAAAAGATAAAGGACGACCTTGCAAAGGGTTATGTTGATATAATCGTCGGAACGCACAAGCTGCTCGCAAAGGATATGCAGTTCCGCGACCTCGGTCTGATAATTGTCGACGAGGAGCAGCGCTTCGGCGTAGCTCAGAAGGAAAAGCTCAAGGAGGCATTTCCCGCCGTCGATGTTCTGACCTTAAGCGCAACACCCATCCCCCGCACGCTGAACATGGCTATGTCGGGCATACGCGACATGTCGCTGCTTGAAGAGGCTCCGCAGGACAGACATCCCGTTCAGACCTACGTTATAGAATACGATTTCGGTGTGCTGATGCAGGCAATTCACTCCGAGCTTCGCCGCGGCGGTCAGGTATATTATCTGCACAACAGAACCGATAATATTGAGCGCACAGCGGTAAAAATAAAGGAATTCATGCCCGAGGCAACGGTTGCCGTCGCTCACGGACAGATGTCCGAGGATGAGCTGAGCGAAATCTGGCGCAGGCTGCTTGAGGGTGAAATCGATGTGCTTGTATGCACTACGATTATTGAAACAGGCGTTGATGTTCCGAATGTCAACACGCTGATTATTGAGGACGCCGACAGACTCGGTCTTGCCCAGCTTCATCAGATTCGCGGACGGGTAGGCCGTTCGGCACGCCGTGCAAGCGCTTATCTGACATTCAGAAGAGGCAAGGAGCTTACGGAAATCGCGGCGAAAAGGCTCACCTCTATCCGTGAATATACGGAGTTCGGTTCAGGCTTCCATATTGCCATGCGCGACCTCGAAATCAGAGGTGCAGGCAACATTCTGGGCGCTCAGCAGCACGGCCACATGGAGGCTGTCGGATACGACATGTATCTGAAAATGCTTGAGCAGGCCGTAAGTGAGGAAAAGGGTGAGGTTGCTCCCGCTCCCGAAAGAGAATGCCTTATCGACCTGCCCATTGACGCGCACATTCCCGCCGATTACATCGAGGATGTTCCGCAGAAGCTTAAAATGTACCGCCGTATTGCCGATATCAAAAATCAGGATGACGCAGACGATGTTATTGACGAGCTGATTGACCGCTACGGCGAGCCGCCGCAGTGCGTCCAGGGGCTTATCACCGTTTCACTGCTCAGAAACACTGCGCTTCAGCAGGGTGTTTACGAAATCGGCAGAACCGGCGAAAAAATCAAGCTGTTTATCGAAACGCTTGAAATGGATAAAATCACCATGCTTGCGAAATTCATGCGCGGACGCATTACGGTTTCCGCCGCAGGCAAACCGCACATTGCCATAAAGGTAAATTCAGGCGAGGACCAGCTGACATTAATCAGAAAGGCACTTGAAATCATGGCAAAAAGTGAGGAATCACAATAAAAAATAACAAAACCCATGTCGGACATACACCGTTCCGTACCTGCACCATAGTATAGTAGTGTAAGACGAAAGGAGGTTACGACATGGGTTGCTGCAATAACTGGATTCTCATCCTTTTAATCTGCATTCTCTTCTCAGATTGCGGTAGCGGCTGTGGTTGTGGTAATAACAACAACGGTTCCTTCCTCAACAACAACGGCTGCGGCTGCTGACCGGGCCACCGAAAAAGCCTGCTGCGAAAAACGCGGCAGGCTTTGCTTTTGATTATTTAAAAGTTTTTATTTAAAAAGATTGTTGTACTTCTTTGCCCATGATTCAACACCGTTTCTGGTGTAAGCCTTCGGCATACCAGCGCAGAGGGCTCCTACGCCGCCGATTTTTGCGCCGCATTTAAGCACCTGCTTTGTGAGCGCTTTATCTGCGGTAACAGCCTTGATTTTTGTAAGCAGATCGTTTATATCAAACTTGAGCATATCGCCGATATCGCCGAATTCCGCGCTGATATTTATATCGTCGGCGGTGATTGCGCCCGAGTCAAAAAATGCGTCAATAACCGATGGCTCAAGACCGACAAGCAGATTCTTTGCGACTGCAATGGGTGCAAGTCCGCTTCCGACCTCCTTGAAATAATTAAGCTGATACTTCCAGAGAGTATAGCGGTCAAATTCAAAATCAATGTCATCCATTACCGCTTCGGCAAGGATTTTGCCTGCCTTGAAGCAGTTTGCCATTCCGCTGCCGATAAGAGGAACAGTCATGCATGCGGCATCGCCGATAACAGCGTAGCCGTCCCATACCATGCATGAAAGCGGCTGACGAATCGGAATCTCAACAAATTTTCCTCCGCGGACAACCTCGGTGCCGAGGCGCGGATTTGTTTTGCGAAGCTCCGCAAGAGTTTCCTCAACCTCGTCCATGCCAAAGGGCTCAAAGCGTCCGACAAGAACATCCGTGTACTCATCCTCCGCGGCAACCCAGTTAATGCCTTTTTTATTGTTGAAGAACAGAATAAGCTTGAATTTGTCGTCTGTCGGCTCATCGCTTGCCTTGTTGTAAAACGCACGGTAAACATAAATTCTGTCTGAAGCGCCGATTTCGTTATCAACGGGTATGTATTCGGGAAGATTCATTCTTACGGGAGAATTAATACCGCATGAGTCAATAACAAGGTCGCCGTAAAAATCGCCTTTTTCCGTTCTGATGCCGACAACTCTGCTGCCGAGCATTATCGGAGCCTTTACGGCACAGTCATAAACAAACTTTACTCCGCACTCTGCCGCATATGAAATCAGATGGGCATAGATATCCTTTCTTTCCATCTTGATTTCCTTTTCATCGGCGGGGATATCCTGCTTAAGCCTTACGCGGAGCGACGGGCTGTAGAAAACCATGTTTTCCTTAAGCTCATATTTATCCTCTGCAGGCATCGGAATTCCTGCATAGCCGAGAGATTTCGGTGCAAAGATATCAGTCCAGTCATGTCCGAGCGTACCCTCTTTTTTCTGCTCATAAACAGTAACATCATAACCGTTTTTTGCAAGAATTGCCGCAGCGACAATACCGCCGTGACCGAGTCCCGCAACAATAATCTTTTTGCCCATTAAAACTCCCCCTGTTGTCTTTTTATTAAATTATACCATAAATATAATTAATATCAATAATCTGACAAAAATAATATTATGTAAATCAAAAAAAGGCGGCAGCTGCCGCCTTTATATATTATTTCAGATGTGCATCCGAGTCGGGCGTCGGGTCATACAGCACAGTGGCAAGGAAGCCCTTCAGATCCTCAAACTGCGTTCCTGCAAGTTTTTTCTTTACAAACGGATATATACGCGAAACAATTGCCATTACAACTCTGTAAACGGGAGTACCCTCGGCATACGGCTCATCGCCCCTGTATGTATTTTTAATAAGCTCGGCAAGGAAGCATTTGAATTTCATATCCTTTATGCTTTTATCCGCCGCGGACGGGCTGAGAATCAGTCTGCATACGCCGCCGACAGTAATATTGTTGAGAATTTTTCCGACGGGCTTCAGAAGCTTCTGCTTGCTTCTGAGAGGATTCGCGTTTATGGCAAGCGAGCCAAGCTCTTTGACAAATTTGTCAAAATCATTTTCCATTCCGTCAACCGCATTAAGAATACGGCTGTCAAAGCAGTATTCAAAGTATTCCGACGCGGTTCTCCCCTGCGTGTCAAACGGCAGAGTGCCGACGGGAACGGTTTCAATATCAGCCTCGCCGTTATCGTATACTGTCGCCTTTCTGAATTTAAACGGGAACTCTGAAATTGTACCCGTGTTAATGTCATAAAGTACATTTCCTTTATCCGTTTTTATTGAACGGATGCTGTGCATATGGGTATGACCCGTAAAAACAAACTTTATACCCATATCCGCGAATTGCTTCGACATGTTTTCGTAATCGCCGAGCATGCTGCCCTTGCTGATAGCGGGATAAACCGGCGAAGGCGGATTGACCGGATGATGTGTAACGGCAAAAATATAATCGCCGTTTTCCTTCGCGTCCTTCACCTGAGCGGCAATCCACTCCTTCTGCTTTTCGCTGTATCCGCTGAAGCCTGCTCCGCCGTCGTCATTAAGGCACAGAATACGGAAGCCTTCGCACGGCTTTGCAACGTAGGACAGCTCATCGAATTCCGAAATGCTGTCTTTGAAGCCGAACTCATCGTACAGTCCTCGAAGCTCACGGCGGTTGGCGACACCCTCGCGGAACTCGCTTCTTCCGTCGGCATCAACCTTTGTCAGACCGAAATCGTGAGTTGCCGTGGTAAGATATACCTTCTTGCCGGCGTCAAGAAGCCTGTGCGCATGCTCGATAAAAAGCTTATGCTCGGTGTATCTGCCGTGATGAGCCTCGTCACCCGAAATAACAACCGTGTCAACATCGGTATCGGCAATTATCTGATCAAATACGGTATCAAGCGCCGCCATGCGTTCAAAAGCCTGCTTCTTATAAGCCTCGTCATCGCTGTAGTCGGGACAAAGCACATGCACATCGGTAACATGATAAAATGTAAATTTATTCATAAATGCCCTCCGTTCAGAAAAAGCCTGTATTTATTTAATTATATGGCAGAGAATAATAATTGTAAAGTAAAAATTATGCAAAAGAAAAATACCGATAAAACACCTTAACTGTAAAAAAACGGGCGCATTTTTTTCTTGACATACCGGCATTGCAGAGTTAAAATAAATAAAGAGGATTAAGTCCTTATTCCACTTTTGTGAGGTGAAAATTCGTGAGTAGTGACAGTAGCTACGGGCAACGGTCAGCAGTAAATCTTAATACAATGCTTGGCGGTAAAATCGCCGTAGGTGCGTCATTTTTCACTGAATGATACATGCGCCTGCGGACGGTGTGCTTTGCCGCCGGAAGGGGTGCATCAGATTGGAAACAACAATGGTTGAAATCATCAGCAAGATGCTTGCAAACAACAAGTTTTCCGCCATCAAGGAGATGCTCAGCGAGATGAATGTCGTTGACATTGCGGCTGCGATGGAGGAAATCGAGGACGAGGAAAATCAGGTCCGTCTGTTCCGTTTGCTTCCCAAAACATCTTCGGCTGATGTTTTTTCTTATCTTGACAGCGATATTCAGACAAATATCGTTGCCGCTATTACGGGCAGCGAGCTTCAGCTTCTTATGGAAGACATGTTCATTGACGACGCGGTTGACTTTCTTGAAGAGGTTCCTGCCAACGTAGTAACCCGCGTGCTTGCACATACAAGCAGTGAAACACGCAATCTTATAAATAAATTCCTGCAGTATCCGGAAAATTCCGCAGGAAGCATCATGACAATAGAAATGGTTTCGTTCCCCGAAACCTATACAGTCAAAGAAGCCGTTGAGGAAATACGCCGCACGGCTCTTGACAAGGAGACAATCTATACCTGCTACTGCACAGACGGCAAGCGCAAGCTTGTGGGTACGGTCCCGCTGCGCAGGCTGATTGTTTCTCCCGAGGACGCTCTTGTAAAAGACATAATGTACGATGACGAGCAGCTCATTTTTGTCAACACAATGGATGACCAGGAAGAGGTTGCCGACATTGCAAAGAAATACGACCTGCTTTCTATTCCCGTTGTGGATAAGGAACAGCGTCTTGTCGGCATTATCACAATTGACGATATCGTTGACGTTATCGAAGAAGAAAACACCGAGGACTTTGAAAAGATGGCTTTGCTTCTTCCCTCGGAGGACGAATATCTGAAAACAAACGTATTCAAGCTTTATAAAAACCGTATCATATGGCTGATGATACTTATGATTTCGGCCACCTTTACGGGTCAGATAATTGAAGGCTTCGAAAGCAAGCTTTCCATGATTGCAGGTCTGACCGCCGCCATTCCCATGCTTATGGACACAGGCGGAAACTGCGGCAACCAGGTTTCAACCCTTGTTATCCGAGGTCTTGCCCTCGGCGACATCAGGCTCGGCGATTATCTCAAGGTGCTTTGGAAAGAAATACGTGTTGCTTTTCTCTGCGGTGTTTCGCTTGCAGTTGTCAACTTCGCCCGGATGTGGATAATCAAGGCTGTCACCGGCAGTGCGGTTTCAAGCAACACATTCATTGTTGTCTGTCTTGCAATGTTCTGCGCGGTTGTAGTTGCGAAATCTATCGGCTGTACCCTGCCGATTCTTGCAAAGCTGCTGCACCTTGACCCCGCGCTTATGGCAGGTCCTATGATTACAACAATCGTAGACGCGCTGACGCTTCTGATTTATTTCGGAATTGCGAATGTATTTATCAATTATCAGTTAATATAAAAGCAGGATGCTGAAGTCACCTTCAGCATCCTGTTTCTTTATTGCTTAATTAAATATTGTTGTAAGCTTGATTAAGAATTTTGCTATTGTAACGGTATAAGAGAATACAAAGTCTGCGACCTCTTTAATAATCGGGAGAACCTTTGTAATCAGCTCAATATAGTCAATATCTTCAAATACAGTGTGGCTGATTTTATTCTTTCTGCCCTGTGCCGATGCGTAAACATCGGGAATCTCGGGATAACCGCTCGGGCCGACATCAAAGCTCTGAAGATAATCCTTGAATGCAATCCATTCCTTTACCTCATTGCCGTCCTTATCCTTCATTGCCAGCGAATAGAAATCGGTTACCTTGTTGCCGTCCGCATCTCTCGGCGGAATTGTAAGAATGCCCTTTGTAAGATTATTTACCATGTCGAGCATGTTCAGCGCGTACATGTTGCCGACAACCTTATAAAGCTTGTTGTTTTCAATCTTTTCAAGCTGTTCGGAACCCTTGTCAAGTCCGATGTCGGTAACCTGAGTCAGAATAAGGCGCTTGGTGTTGAAGGTATATCTGAGTCCCGAATAGCTCATCTTTATCGAGCTGACAAGCTCTCCGAGCGAGGCTTCAAGCTCAACAAGGAACTTCAGGTCTTTGCCCTTGATATAAGCAACAACAAGCGGATGACCCGCAGAGCCGTCGCCTCCGACGCCGAGCGAGCAGACCTCAAAGGCATCGGCAACGGTGATATCGCCCTTTTCAAACGAGCTTCTGACTGTTCCGAGACCTACAAGAGCAACATCGATATCGGTGATTCCGTTTTTCTCCGCCTCATAAATATATGAGTCCGCAATAAGGTCGCCCAACGGATATTCCTGATGTGTATTGTACATTTCATCAAGACCGATGAAATCGAAATTGCTGTGAGCGATTACCTTGTCAAAAGGCTCGCTGCCCTTAAGATATGTATTGTTGATATTCTGCTTATACTTCTCTAAACGTGCCTTTGCTGCGGCGTCTTCCTTAATTGAAGAGTTGAGCGGGATAAGCTTGTAATCCTTTGCCTGAATCCTGCCGTTTTCAAGTGTAACAGTAAGCTTGCCGACATTCTTGAGGTACTCGCCGCAGGAAACAACAAGGGTGTCTTTCACTCTTATCGGCTCATAATATGTGGTGTGGGTGTGACCGCTGATGATAACATCAATGCCCTTAACCTTCTTTGCAAGGTCGATATCCTCGCCCTTTTTGCCGTCGCCGTCCGTTCCGGAGTGGGAAAGAGCAATAATCATGTCGCAGCCTTCAGCCTCAAGCTTCTTAACCTGTTCCTTTGCAGCCTTGATATAGTCGATATACTCAAAATCAGTCTGAATGCAGGCAATAGTGCTTATACCAACAACGCCGAAAATACCGATTTTATGTCCCGCGCATTCAAGAATCGTATTTTCCTTAACACCGTATTCCTCGCAGGCTTTCTTGAAATCAGCCTGTTCCTCGGTAAGCTTGCCCGACAAATCAATATTTGACTGAACAATCTCGGGAAGCTTGTCGCCCGAAGCGACAGCGGCACGAAGCATCTGTGCCGCGCCCTTTGCGCCGTAGTCGAATTCGTGGTTGCCGAAGGTTGTTACATTACAGCCGCAGATACCGAGATTTCTTAGCTCATATGCGTCCGTGCTGTATGCAGCCTGGTAAAGCGTACCCATCGAGAAATCGCCGCCGTCAAGGAAAATTGTATTTTTGCCGGCATTCTCCTTGATTACCGTTGCAAGTCTTGCTGCGCCGCCGTGGTCCATAAGAGAGCCTTCGACCATTGTCTGTGTCGGATAAAGATAATCGTGGCTGTCGTGGATGAACATGATGTTGAGTTCATCATTATCTTCTGCATAGCCTGCCGTTACAAGCACACTGAGAAGCATAATCAAAGCCATAATTATACTCAGAACTTTTTTAAGTGTGGATTTCATCTGATTTCCTCCTTGCTTTTAATGAATTAATAATAAACTTTTTGAGAAGCAATGTCAACATTTTCGGTAATAAACGAACGGATTGGAGGATATGTATAAACCTTTATTTTTGTTGAAGTCCTTGACTTGATATTCACGATAGCCTATACTTTGGTATAGATAATCTGAAGCGGCATCTGCTTATGCCGGCAAAACAGGGGCGTTTTTATGGCGATTGTATCTTTTTTCAATATTCTTTCCGCAGGATACATTAAGCATTATCACGATAACAGAATATTTCTTAACAGGTATTACACCGACAGGAAGGACGGGAGACAAAAATATGACCTTGTGTTTCCTAAGAATGCAAAAGGCAATCTCGGGCTTGTTCTCTGCATTCACGGCGGAGGCTGGGTTGAAGGAAGCAAAGACGCATATACCGGAAGTCTTTTCCGGGTCAGTGAGGAAAAAGGCGTTGCCGCCGCCTGTATAAACTACAGGTATGTTTCCGAAAATGTAAGCTTCAGCGATGTCCTTGACGACATTACATCCGCGATTGCGGCAATCAGAGCAAAGGGTGCCGAATACGGCGTAAACTTTAACAAAGTGCTTCTGACCGGTATTTCGGCAGGCGGTCATCTTTCCCTGCTTTATGCATATACAAAAAAAGACATTGCTCCGATTGAGCCTGTCTGCGTGGTTGAGCTTTGCGGTCCGAGCGATCTGGAAAACCCGTTTTTCTATTCTGTCAAAAACCGCGTCGGCGCTTCGGTCGGCACAGAGTATTTCCGCAATATCATAAGCAACGGCATCGGATTTGATATTGACCTTGATAATTTTGATACAGCGCGAAGCGCAATGAAGAAATACTCTCCGATAAATTACATTGACGAAAATACAGTGCCGACTGTTTTAGGACAGGGTGAAATTGATGATATCGTTCCCTTTCAGAATTCGCTCGACCTCGACGCGAAGCTTACTGAGTTTAATGTTGAGCATACGTTTATCTCTTTCCCCGATTCAAATCACGAATGCGAAGATAAAAAGTCTATGTCGGAAATTATGAAATTATTCTTTGAGTATATCGACACTTACCTTAAGGAGGAACGGTTATGAAAAAAGTAAGAATAGGCGTTATGGGAGCCTACCGCGGCACAAGCATGATAAACTACTGCGAAGGCGCGGACAACGCTCAGGTTGTTGCAATCTGCGATAAATGGGTTGAAGGTCTTGAAAGGCAGAAAGAAATGCTTAACGACCCGAACATTACCTACTATACGGATTTTGAGGATTTTATAAAGCACGATATGGACGCCGTTGTTCTTGCAAATTATGCCAATGAACACGCTCCGTTTGCCATAAAAGCAATGAAAGCAGGCAAGCACGTTTTTTCCGAGGTGCTTCCGTGTCAGACAATGAAGGAGGCCGTTGAGCTTATTGAAACGGTTGAAGAAACCGGTCTTGTCTATGCTTACGGGGAAAATTATTGCTATATGCCCGCGCCGTACGAAATGCGCCGCCTTTACAGAGAAGGAAAAATAGGCGAATTTGAATACGGCGAAGGCGAATATATTCATAACTGCGAATCAATATGGCCAAGCATTACATACGGCGAGGAAGACCACTGGCGGAACAATATGTATTCAACATTCTACTGCACTCACTCTATGGGACCGCTGATTCACATTACGGGCTTAAGACCTGTTTCGGTCATCGGCTTTGAGGGAACAAAAAATGAAAGAAAGCTCCGTATGGGTTCAAAAGGCGGCTCGTTCGGAATTGAAATGGTAACTCTCGAAAACGGCGGTATTATCAAAAGCATACACGGCGGACTTTATAAAAATTCTATCTGGTACACTGTTTACGGCTCACACGGCAGAATGGAATCCGCGCGTGAAGACACGGGAGAATTTGTTGACAGAATTTATGTGAACGCTGACGATTTTTCGGGCGACTATACCCATCACGACATCGAAAGCTACAAGCCCGCGGAGAACGATAAAGACAGCGCCGCTTTCGGTCACGGCGGTTCGGACTATTATTCAATGTATAACTTTGTCTGCAAAATTCTCGGCGATGAAAATGCGGACATCATTGACGTTTACGAAGCGATGGATATGTTTCTGCCCGGAATGTTTGCTTACCGCTCGATTCTTAAGGGCGGAATTCCGATGGATATTCCGAATCTCCGTAACAAGGAAGAACGTGAGAAATGGCGTAACGACACAGCCTGCACCGACCCGAAGGCTGCGGGAGATTCGCTTCTGCCGACGAACAAGCTCGGCACTCCTGAAATAGGCAAAGAGGTTTATGAAAAAATGTATAAGCTATGGAGAAAAGATTTTGAATCCGATGACGGGTATACCAATCTTGCGATGACACAGGGCAGCAAGAAAGAAAAATAAAATCAGACTGCATAAAAATACCGATTATGATGAGCATATCATAATCGGTATTTTTGTATTGCATCAATTATTGTGATTCAATAACATTAAGGTTCTTCAAGATATACATTATTCCTTTCGTCTGAATACATAGTAATCCGTGTCTAAGCCTCCGTAACGGTAGTCTCCGCTTTTCCATTCAATTATCAAATAATCACTACCGATGTAATTTATTATTTCATAGGCGCAGGCAGAATTATTCCATTTTCTCAGGAGAAAACCTTTCGTCCAGACCTGCTCACTGTCTCCGCTGATCTCGTCTTTTCCCCAGTCGTAATGGCTTGTCACACTTCCGTTTTCTTTAAACTCAATGTCAGACCAGAACAGTGGCCTGCTGCTGACGGTGCATGGATCAAAGCCTTCCTTATGCTTAATGAAATCCACTGCTTCCCATTTCCCGATTACGTTCGGGTCGTTAACAAACGGCAAATCAATATTGTCTTTTCTTGATAGTTCATCTGCACAGTATTCTTGGCTGTCTGCCTGTTTGTAAACTATAACCGCTTTTTTACCTGCATGAAGATGCTCACCGAGCTTATAGTCGATAAACATAAATCTCTGATTGTTATTTATTTTTGTGTAATACGGACGAGTAGAAGTGCCTATTCCGTCATCAATAATAAGCTTTCCTTTAGTCCATCTGTAACACCAATACGGCTTACCGTTCGGAAGAAAGTAAATGACCTCGTTCAAAGCATACGGTTCATTATACGGTTTATTATTTTCAAAGTCATCCATAGATTTATATATTCCGACGGCAATCCATTTGCCGACGATGTCCGGGTCATTTTCAAACGGCAGGTCAATGTTTTCAGATTCAGTATCAGTTTCTTTTTTTACAATATTGTCTCCTGACAGTAATTTTTCAATTTCGTCCAATTTTTCAAGTTTTGCATTTAATTCAGCACGCTTCTTTTCCAAAAGGACACTCAGTACATCATCGCCGTTCTTTAACACGGACTTTATTTCCGACAGGGAAAAGCCTGTTTCTTTCAGCAGAACAATTTTTCTGAACTGCTTCACCTGCTCTGCGGAATAATATCTGTAACCTGTAAATCGGTCTGTGTACTCAGGCTCAAGCAGTCCCGTTTTGTCGTAATAACGAAGCACGGATATTTCAGTGCTGCATAATTCCGCAAATTCTCCGATTTGCATATAATCACCTCTGTTTTTGATTGTTAAGACGCCTTACAGCGATATAATAAACCTGAACTGAGGTTGAGGGTCAAGAGATTTTTTAAAATTTTATATTATTTGCTTTTTGCAGTGTTGATGGAGGAAATAAGGATTCTTTTTATTTCAAGGCAATCGTTTAATAGAGATTCTCCTTCCTCATCGGTAATGTATTCGGAAACAACAAGCAAACGCAGCCAGTATTCTGTTTCAGCGGTTTCTTTTAATGCAATATGCATTTTTGCAATAAAGTCTGCTTTACTTTGCCCGTAATTTGCTTCATTTATATTTGCACCTATACTTGTTCCGCTGCGAACAATTTGTTTTGATATTATACTTTCTTTTCTGTTATTAGTTAAATATTGACTCAACTTAATAATTCGTGCTGCAAAGGATATCGACTTATCAATTAAAACTTTTCTTTCATAATCATCACCTTTTAAATAGTAGCACAGCATAAAATTTATGTCAATTATTCATTATTCATCAGCGAAGCGGTTTCATTTTTCACTATTCATTTAGAAACGCTTGTCATTTTAATGAATAATGAATGATGAATAATTAAAAATGAATAATACAAAAGCGAAACGCTTGCCGTTTTCACGACAAGCGTTTCGCTTTTGGAGGCGCCACCCAGATTTGAACTGGGGCGTCAGAGTTTTGCAGACTCGTGCCTTACCACTTGGCTATGGCGCCTTATTAAATTGGAGCGGATGACGAGGCTCGAACTCGCTACCTCCACCTTGGCAAGGTGGCGCTCTACCAGATGAGCTACATCCGCGAATGGTGCCTTCGGTCGGAATCGAACCAACGACACGAGGATTTTCAGTCCTCTGCTCTACCAACTGAGCTACAAAGGCATAAGAAAAATGGCGACCTGGATCGGGCTCGAACCGACGACCTCTAGCGTGACAGGCTAGCGTTCTAACCAACTGAACTACCAGGCCATGTGGTGGGAACAACAGGCCTCGAACCTGTGACCCTCTGCTTGTAAGGCAGATGCTCTCCCAGCTGAGCTATGCTCCCATCTCGATGCCATTTCTCAAAATCAACTGCATGCGCAGTCGACTTGAATACTATACAACATCATTTTTAATTTGTCAATAGCTTTTTACAAATTTTATCAACTTTTTGCCTTGCGGATAAGGTTTCGGATTTCTGCAGGAGTAAAGGAGTACTTTTTATCGCAGAACTGACACGAAACCTCTGTCTTTTCATCCTCGGCAAGCTCCTTAAGTGAGTCAAGTCCTGTGGAAATCAGCGCTTTTTCAACTCTTTCACGCGAGCATTTGCATTCATAGACGGGATGCGACTCATCAAGAACATCGAGGTCAAACTCGCTCAGAACCCTGCGGCATATATCCTCGGGTGAAAGTCCGCCTGTAAGCATCTGTGTGACCGACGGAATATCCTTTATACAATTCTCAACCTTGTCGATGGTGTCATCGAAGGCTGTCGGAAGAAGCTGAATAATAAAGCCGCCCGCCGCCTTGACTGACAGGTCGGGATTGACAAGCACACCGAGAGCGCATACCGTCGGAATCTGTTCGCTTACCGCGTAATAGCTTGTAATATCCTCGGCAATTTCTCCGCTGATAATGGGAATCTGACCGATATAAGGCTCTTTAAGACCAAGGTCCTTTATAACCGTAAGCGAGCCGTCCGTGCCGACCGCGCCCTTTACATCAAGCTTTCCTTTTTCATTGAGCGGTATCTCGACAACCGGATTCATAACGTAGCCGCGCGCATTGCCGTTACAGTCGGAAACCGCAATAACCGAGCCTGCGGGGCCGCCGCCGTTAAGTCTTAACGTAATTGAATCGCTGTCTCCCTTAAGCATGCTGCCCATAAGGCTTGACACAGTGAGAAGTCTGCCCAGCGCTGCCGAGGTTACTGCGGAGGTCTGATGAATCCTCTGCGCCTCCTCCACCATATCCGTTGTGTCGGCAGCCATCATAACAAGAGTGCCGTCCTGTGAAATGCATCTTACAAGTTTACCCATTTTATTTATCCTCTTCTTTACCGGTGTACCTTGCGACAAAAACCGCTCTTTCTGTTGTGTCTGAAAGCGGTCTGTCGCTCATTTCGTCATAAATATTTATAATTTCAAATTCGGCTTCGCTGAGCCATTTTCTGCAGTCGTCAATCGGACATGCTATCTCCGTAAAGCTTTCGCCGCTCCTGAAATATGCGTCGCCGTCCTGCTCGAAAATATCAAGACTGATATCAACGCTGTCATCGTCGTTCAGCTGATTCTGCCATACACAGTAAACACCGTCGCAGTCGTAGACAAAAGTATTGCAGCCGAGAATTTCACGGTGCTTATATATTGTATTCACATCAAAAATAAATATACCGCCGTGATTCATAAACAGTCCGACTTTTTTGATTGTTTTTCTGATATCCTCCGCTGTTTCGAGATGATTAAGGCTGTCAAGCATGCATACGGCCGCGTCAACCGTGCCGTACAGGTCAAGCTCCGTCATATCCTGGCAGAGAAAAAGTATGCGTTTTCCGGCGCTGTACATTTTTTCCTGCGCCTGCGAAAGCATATCGGGGCTGTTGTCAACGCCGATCATCTCATATGTATCGGAAAGTTCAAGAGTCAGGCTGCCTGTTCCGCAGGCAAGGTCGAGTACATCCGAGCCTTTTTTCACTCCGAGATGTTCAAAAAGCGTGCGGATATACTCAGCACGCTCAGTGTAATTAACGTTTTCCGTAAGTTTGTCGTAAACAAAAGCAAAATCGCCGTAATTACTCATTTTCTTCCATCCTCTTGAAGAGAACCGCATAGCTGCCCTTACCCATTGAAAGTGAACGCTTTACACGGCTGACTGTTGCTGTGCTTGCGCCTGTTGTTTTTACAATATCACTGTACACGCAGTTGTCGAGCAGCATTTTTGCAACAGCTATGCGCTGTGAAATCGCTTTAAGCTCGGTTGTTGTGCAGAGATCGTCAAGAAAATCGGCGCATTCCTGAGCATTTTCCACGGTGAGAAAGCCTTTTATGAGCAAATCGAGGTTTTCACTGCTGTTTTTATCTGCCATATAAACATCTCCAGACAGGTTGTTTGATTAACAGTTAATATTTTAGCACATTAAATTATAAAAGTAAAGTGAATATACAAAACTTTCGTGAGAAAAATAAATATCGGTCCGTGCGTTTATTGACAATGAAATATCAGTATAGTATAATTTATCTGTATAAATTCGGAATCGAGGTAATTCTTATGAATATAGCAGTTGTTCTTGCGGGCGGCTCAGGCACACGCATGGGTATGGTTGACAGACCCAAGCAGTTTATTGACATCTACGGCAAGCCTGTAATTATCCACACTCTTGAGGCGTTTGAAATAAACGGCAGAATTGACGCCATCTGCGTTGTCTGCGTAAAGGAATGGCAGGATGACCTTAAAATGTGGCTCAAGGAATACGATATCCGCAAGGTACGCTGGATTGCCAACGCAGGCGGCTCCCGTCAGGAATCCTCCCTCAACGCGCTCAACGCCATTAAAGACGAATGCAGCGAGGACGATTATGTCATCATTCATGACGCGGCAAGACCTCTTGTTTCGCAGAAAATCATCAATGAAAACATAGAAAAGGTTCGCGAGTTCGGCGCATGCGATACCGTTGTTCCCGCACACGATACGATTATCAGAAGCGTTGACGGCGAGAGCCTTGAGTCGATTCCCGTACGCAAGGAGCTTTACATGGGTCAGACTCCGCAGTCCTTTAAATATTCAATCGTCCGTAAGGCTTACGACGATTATTTTGCACTTCCCGAGGACAAGCGTCCCGAAATGACCGACGACTGCGGTCTTGTACTTTCAAGCGGTGTTAAAATCGGCATGGCAATGGGCGACAAGCTCAACATGAAAATCACGACAATGGAAGATCTGCTTCTCGTAAAATCAATTGTAAGAACAGGAAGATAAGGTGATTTAACTTGTTCGCAAAAAGCTATAAAATAACCGAACCGAAAAGATTTGAAATATTTGTAGAGGACATTCAGTATAACAATGTTCTCGTCCGTCCCGAGTACCTTGCGGTGTGCAAGGCCGATATCCGTTATTATCTCGGCAACAGAAGTCTTAACGTGCTTAAAAGAAAATTCCCGATGAGCCTTATCCACGAGGCGACGGGTGTTGTTGTAAGGGATAAAACGGGAGAATTCAAAGAAGGTCAGCGCGTTGTTCTGCTCCCCTGCCGCAAGGCTGAAAAGTGCGACGGAACCAGGTGCGACGAATGTGTGCGCAACAATCCGCATCTGCTCGACAACTACTGTCCCGAATCGCAGTTCTGTTCAAGCAATCACGACGGCTTCAGCAAGGAGCTTATGGATATTGAAAAGGAATATCTTCTGCCGATTCCCGACGAGGTCGGCACGGAGGCTGTTTTCTCCGAGCTGCTTTCAGTCGGCTGCTGCGCATTAAGACGTGCGGGTCTTGACAAATCAAACGCTCCGAAGAATATCGCAATCTGGGGCGACGGCATTATGGGCTATGTCATTGCTCTTGTCGCCAAGTACAGCCTTGACTGCCGCGTTGATGTAATAGGTCTTGACAGGGACAAGCTTGCGATGTTTGACTTTGCCGACACCTATTTTTCAAACGATATAGAAAATCTTCCGAGAATGACGGTTGCCATTGAAGCTGTCGGCGGCAATGCGTCGGGCATAGCGGCAAATCAGGCTATTGACAAGCTCTATTCGGGCGGCAAGCTGATTCTCTGCGGTGTTGCAAACGACAACATCCCTCTCAATACAAGAATGGTGCTTGAACACGGAATTTCAATCAGAGGCACAACCCGAAGCACGCGCTGTGACTTTGAAAACGCTATGGAGCTGCTGAAAATCAAGGATTTCCGCGAACGTGTTCTTAAAATGCTTCTTTCCGTTGAAGAGGTTAACGATATCAGAAAATACTATGCGGTATTTGAAAAAGAATCTAAGTCAACCGCTCTTGGAAAAAATATTATGAAAATATCCTTTTAAAGTATAACGGCACGGAGTCAAATCCGTGCCGTTATACTTTATAATCTTTATAATCAGTTTATTTCAGAACTGCATATCCGCAGACGGGAACGGTAATGCTTCCGTCTGTTTTTTTGCCGTTAAGAACATCGTCATATTCTTTATCGAGCTGAACAACAGTTTCCCTGCCAGAGAAATTCATGACGAAGATATAGTCTCCTCGCTTGCGGATAATAACATTCTCTTCCGTTTTAACCTCGCAGTCGGGTCTGATTCCGAGCTTCTCTATGATATCGCCGCAGAAATCATATACAAAATCAGCGTCGTTTCTGAACGCGGCAATATATGCATTACCCTTGCCGTAAATATTCCTTGTAACCGACGGCATACCTGCGTAAAAATCGGATTTATACTCACCGAGAACCTCAGCGCCCTGAGCGTGAATAATATCGCAGACATAATCCACGGCGTATTCTCTGCCGTTATATTCCGCCTTGCCCTGCATTCCTCCGGGAAGAGAATCTGTTTCCTCCGCCCAGATGCCGAAGACATCCTTAAGCCTTCCTGCCGGGAAGCCGCCGAGATAGCAGAGGTCATTTTTATCAACGACGCCGAAAAGATATGTGCCGATAAAATTACCGCCGTCCTTTACATATTTTTCGATTTTTTCTTCCGTATCATCCTTAAACGAATAGAGGAACGGAGCGGCAATCAGATCGTATTTTGAAAAATCGTCCTCGGGAGAAATAACATCAACGGGAATACCGCGCTTCCAGAATGCCGTGTACCATTTTACGGCTTCCTGCGTGTAGTCGCGGTTCTGATTGTTGTAGCCGCAGAAATATCTGGTCGTCCACATTCCTTCCCAGTCGAATATGACGGCAACCCTGCTGTCGGTACGGCCGTCAACAACGCCGCTTAATTTTTCAAGGTCTGCACCGAGCTTTTCGACCTCTCTGAAAACTCTTGTGTTTTCATGGCCGCAGTGGTCAACTACCGCGCCGTGGAATTTTTCGTGGCCGCCTCTTGCCTTGCGCCACTGGAAATACTGAACGCTGTCCGAGCCGTGAGCAACCGCCTGAATCGATGTGAGCGCATGACTGCCCGGGTGAGGAATTTTATTGACAGGTCTCCAGTTCACGATTGAAGGGGTACTCTCCATCATAAAGAACGGCTGACCGCGCTTCATTGTGCGGAACGCGTCGTGATTAAACGCAACCGCCGCAGCCTCCTGAATATCCCTGTCCACGCCCCAGTAAGGATAGTTGTCCCACGAAACAAGGTCAACATGCTTTGCCATTTTCTGATAGTTTATACCGTCATATGTACGCATGAAATTGGTTGTTATCGGAATATCGGGCGTAATTTCGCGCAGAGGAGCGATTTCGTTTTCAAGGAAGGAGATATGGCTGTCGGAGGTGAATCTGCGCCAGCAGAGCTTCTGCGCGGAAATATGGCTTTCGCCGCGTTCCTTCGGAGAGCTTATCTGATTCCAGTCTGTGATTTTATGGCTCCAGAAATTGTTCCACCATGAGTCGTTGAGTTCCTCAAGGTCATTATGATAGTAGTCCTTAAGCCATTCAATAAACGCCTGACGGCAGAGTTCACAGTGACACATGCCGCTGTATTCGTTCGATATATGCCACATTTTGAGAGCGGGGTGGTCTTTATAGTGTTCTGCGAGCCTGCGGTTGATGTTCTGCACCTTTTCACGGTAAACCGGCGAGGTCAGACAGTGATTGTGTCTTACACCGAATTCGTTGCGGATTCCGTTTTCCTCAACGCGAAGCACCTCGGGATATTTCTGAGCAAGCCATGCGGGTCTTGCGCCGGAAGGAGTTGCGAGAATCGCGCCGATTCCGTTTTCGTAAAGCTTATCCATAATTGTATCAAGCCATCCGAAGTCATAAACTCCCTCTTCAGGCTCAAGCAATGCCCACGAAAAAATGCCTATTGTAGCACTGTTGATGTGAGCGAGCTTCATAAGCCGCATATCCTCGTCCCATATTTCGGGCGTCTTTATCCACTGGTCGGGGTTATAGTCTCCGCCGTGAACAATGCCTTTGAAATCAAACATAATACTGCTCCTTTATCTTAATCTGAGAATTGAAAAGTAAAATCTGATAAGTGCGAACAGCTTTTCCAGAAACGTGAATATGCTGAAGCTTCCGTTTTCTTCAGAAGGCGCATTCTGTTCAACAAGGCTTACATATTCGCCGTAAACGGATGAAGTTTCAAGCAGCTCTTCTGAAGATTTCGACTGGTCAACCTGGCAAAGAAGCACTCCCGCCTGTTCGAGTATTTCAGCGTCCGCTCCGTCTGTCACACCGTCATGATTACAGTCGGAGGCTGCGTACGCGGCACTTCCTATGTCTTTTTCACTGAGCATTCCGTTCGCAATGAGTCTTGTAAGCAGAGCGTCCTGACCGTCATACCAGCCGTCGCCCGTTACATCACCGTAAATAATTATATCATATACAATAACTATGCCGTTACCGTAACAGACCGTAACGGTTGAGCCTGTGCCGATTTTATCCTTTGCTGACTGCTCAGTGTTTACGGAAAGAGCATTTTCGGGAATAAGATTGTTTTCGTAAAATGCCGCGGAATCCATGCCGGGTTTAAGATTAAAAACAGCGGTTCCGTCAACAGTGCAGTTTCTGAACACCGACTTAAGCTCCGTTCTTTCCGTTTCGGAGCATCTCAGACATTTTCTTTCGGCAGTGCCGTCTGTATCCGCTGTCGGATAGGATGTGATTTTCCACTCGCCCCAGTCATGGCCGTCGGGAATCCTGTCTTCTTTATTGAAAATTCCGGAGCATTCGGTACAGAAATCAAATTCAAGACCTGTCTGAGTGCAGGAAGCGGCGGACGACATATGCATAAGCGTATGCTCATGCGCGGGAATAATTTCAGTATATGTATCTCCGCAGGAGCATTTATATTTGACATATCCGTCCTCGCAGCAGGTTTCCGGTACGGTTTCGACCAGCTGAACATAGTCATGCTCATGACCCTCTTCAATAACGGGAAGTCTGCTGATTACAGTTGTTTCAACGGGATTTTCTCCGCCGTAACAGGAAATGACGGAAAGAGAAATATCGCCCGCAGTTAATTTATCCGGTACGGCTTTAATAAATTTGCAGATAATTATATCTTCGCCGATGCGGTCATACGCAACCGTGCTGGCAAAGCCGTATTTGCCCGGCTCGGTGTAGGGCAGCGACAAAACAGCGCCGCCTGCGCGCTTTGAGTCAATAAAGAAAAGATAAAGCTCATCACTTTCTCCTGTATATATGCAGTCCTCAATTCTGTCACTTGTACCTGCAAACTGAATATCAAGGGAATTAAAGCTTCCGCTTTCAAGTCTGACGGAAACGGTTGCATATACATCGGTTTCCTTTATTATATTCAGTGAAAAAACAGCACCTGCCGTTTCGCCCTCCGCTGATGCGGATATGCACAGCGGCGCAATAATCAGCACCGCAGAAATAATAACCGATAATAATTTACGCACAGTTATTCCTCCGTTTACTTTTCATTTTTATTTTCAAAAACAGGATAGGTACGCCTGTACAGTGAATTGATTTTTCTGAAATATTCAGTATCAAGACCGTTGACCGTTTCCGCAGTTGTACGGAAGCGCCAGTTCTTTTCAGGTACGCCGGGGATGTTCATTCGTGCGTCACTTCCGAAGCCGCACATATCCTGAAACGCAACAACGGCGGTGTTGGACGAGGACTTCCACACGCTTTCGATAACCTTGCGGCAGCTTTCGGAATAATATCCTCCGTCGCCCCAGTTGTCCTTCGTGAAACCGATATAATCAAGCGCGAAACGGCGTTCGGCTTCACTTGCCTCCCACAGCCATCCGAGAATGGTGTTGTTGTCGTGAGTACCCACATAATTTACTGAATTCCGAACCGCGTTATGCGGCAGGTGAGAAGAATCTCCGTCGGGGTCAAAGCCGAACTGAACAACCTTCATGCCGGGGAACGCCGTGTCCTCAAGCAGCTGAATAACATCCTCTCCGAAGGTTCCGAGGTCCTCGGCAATAATCGGCGCATCGGGAAATTTTTCAAATACTTTATTGAAAAATTTCATTTTCGGACCGTCTGCCCATTCCCCGTTTTTAGCCGTTTTGCTTTCGGCGGGAACCTGCCAGAAGCTTGCGAACGCGCGGAAATGGTCTATGCGGACAACATCATAAGTGGTCAGCGCGTTTCCGAGCCTTGTAAGCCACCATTTAAAGCCTTTCTTTTCCATGCGTTCCCAGTTATAGAGCGGATTTCCCCAGAGCTGACCTTCCTCGGAAAAATAATCCGGCGGAACACCCGCAACCTTCTGAGGCTTAAGAGTTTTTTCGTCAATCAGGAAATTCTCAAGATTTGCCCAGACATCAACGCTGTCCATGGCAACGTAAATCGGCATATCGCCTATTACCGCGATTCCTTTTTCGTTGGCATAGTTCTTTACAGTCTTCCACTGCTCATAAAAAATATACTGGGTAAAGCGCCAGAACGCCGAGCGTTCCTCAAAATCAAAGCGGTGACTGTTAATAAAATCACCGTAATGTGAATACTCTTCTTCCCACTCCCACCACGGAGCGCCGTCATGCGCCTCCTTAAGCGCCATATAAAGAGAAAAATCAACCACCCACGGATTTTCTTCTTCAAAATCATGAACCTTCTGTGCAAGCCCGGCATCAATGCGGGAGAATGCGGTTTTCAGAAGCTTCATCCTTTTTTCTTTTGCAAACTCATAATCGGCCGTGTACGGAGAGCCTGTATAGATATTCTCTCTTACATCATCCTCAGAGCATAAGCCCATTTTCAGAAGACCCTTCGGGTCAATAAAAAGAAGGTTTCCCGCAAGAGCCGAGGACGAGCAGTATGGAGAGTTTGACGCGTCAACAGGATTAAACGGCAGAACCTGCCAGTAACCGAACTGCATCTCATGCAGCTTATCTATAAAATCAAAGCAGTTTTCGTCAAAAACGCCGATACCGTAATCTGACGGAACTGTCGAAACGTGCATCAGCACACCTGCTCCTCTTCGCTTAAGCATAATCCGACCTTCTTTTGTGCAAAAATAGATATATTTAGCATATTATATCATAAAAATATATATCATTCAATATAGACAAAAAGAAAAGATGTGCTATAATATAACTATTAAAAATAAAGGAGTTATTATTATGAAAAAGACATTATCAATAATTCTTGCCGTCATAATGATGTTTTCTGTTATTCCGATGGCATCGTTTGCAGAGGATGTCCAGCCCGTGGAGGTAAAGGAAATCGTTATCGATTTTATCAACCCTGCAATCGACGAGCCTGCATACACGGAAAGCTTTGTTGACGGCGAGGGCGTCAGCGTTACCGATGCAGCATGGTTTGAGAAAAGCAGCAATAAGTTTATTGATGAAACCGTTTTATTCTCAGCAGGCCAGTATTACATTCAGGCTATTCTTAAAGCTGATAAGGGTTATTATCTTTCTGACGATCTGTCAGTTATTATCAACGGAAAAGAAGCTGCAACGGTTTATGCCAACTCAGACGGAACCGTAACTGCTATCGGCGAATTTGATATCACGGAAACCAAGGAAGACAATACGCTGTCAGCTATTTTGAGATTCTTAAACACGGTTAAAACTATTGCGCTTGCAATTATCCGTTTCTTCGGAGAAATGGTCGGTCTCAAATAAAAACAACATATCAAAAAAACCGCTGAAGCCTGAGCTTCAGCGGTTTTTTAATGTCTGAATATTATAAAACTCTTACCTTGATAACCCCGTCGATTGCATTAAGAGCGTCTGCGTCGAGAGCCTTGTCAGCTACTGTGTAGCCCATTGCGCCCCTGACAGCCTGCTTTGCGTCTGCGCCTGCGGCAGCCTTTACTGCTTCCGCGGCATCAGCCTTGTGAATAATGCATGTGCGTGCGCCGTCAACATTATCAAGAGGCATTCTCGGCATATTTACGCTGTTGATGATTTCGCCTTTTTCAATATATGCGATAAGCTCGTCAGCAGCCATCATAGCGCAGTTATCTTCACTTTCGGGTGTGGATGCGCCGAGGTGAGGAATAGCGATGATTCCGTCAACGCCGATAACATCGTCTGACGGGAAATCGGTTACATAAGCAGCAGCCTTGCCGCTTTCAAGGGCAGCCTTGATATCGTCGTTGTTAACAAGACCGCCGCGTGCGAAGTTGAGGATTCTTACGCCGTCCCTGCAGAGTGCAAGCGTATCCTTGTTTACGGTGTTCTTTGTTGCGTCGTTAAGAGGAACATGAATTGTGATGTAATCGCTCTTTTTAAAGATTTCATTGATATCGTCAACAATTTCAGTGTCAGCGGAAAGTGCTGCCTTGACACCCTCTGAAAGGAACGGGTCATATCCAACAATCTTCATGCCGAGAGCTTCAGCCGCCTGAGCAACCTTGAAGCCGATTGCGCCCATGCCGATAACGCCGAGAGTCTTGCCCATGATTTCGGGACCTGCAAACTGTGACTTGCCTTTTTCAACAAGCTTGCCTACTGCTTCGCCCTCACCCTTGAGGCCCTTGCACCAGTCATATGCTGCGGTAACGCGGCGTGAAGCGAGAAGAAGACCGCAGATTACAAGCTCCTTAACTGCGTTTGCATTTGCGCCGGGAGTGTTGAAAACAACAACGCCCTTTTCAGCACATGCTTCTACGGGAATGTTATTTGTGCCTGCGCCTGCGCGTGCGATTGCGAGTGTTTCGGGTGAAAGCTCCATTTCGTGCATGGAAGCCGAGCGAACCATTATTGCTGTGGGATTTTCAAAATTATCTGCGCATGCGTACTTTGCTTTGTCAAATTTGTCTGTACCGCAGGCTGCGATTTTGTTAAGTGTAAGAATTTCAAACATAAAAATTACTCCTGTTTATAAAATTTGTCATTCTGAGCGAAGCGAAGAATCTCAGTATTTCAGGAGATTCTCCGTCACGTTGTTTCTCAGAATGACATTAGTCTTTTTACTTATGAATTGGCTTCCTCGAACTTTTTCATGAATTCAACAAGCTTCTCAACGCCCTCAATAGGCATAGCGTTGTAGATTGAAGCTCTCATACCGCCGACTGTCTTGTGACCCTTAAGGTTTACAAAGCCCGCCTCTGTTGCTTCCTTGATGAATTTTGCTTCCATGTCCTTGTCACCGATAACGAAGGGAACGTTCATGAGTGAGCGGTCCTTCTTGACAACCGTACCCTTGAACATCTTGCTTGAATCAAGATAATCGTAAAGAATCTTCGCCTTCTTTTCGTTTCTCTCCTTCATAGCCTCAAGTCCGCCGATGCTCTTAATCCATTCAAGAACAAGCTTGCAGATGTAAATTGTCCAGCAGGGAGGAGTATTGTAAAGAGAACCGTTATCCGCCTGAACCTTGTAGTCAAGAAGTGTGGGTGTATAGTCGCGTGCCTTGCCGAGCATATCCTCGCGGATAATTGCGATTACAAGACCTGCGGGTGCAACGTTCTTCTGAGCGCCGCCGTAAACAACAGCAAACTTTGAGATATCAAGAGGCTCCGAGAAGAAGCAGGATGATACATCGGCAATAAGGGGAATATCGCCTGTATCGGGAATATACTGATATTTAGTGCCGTAAATTGTGTTGTTCATGCAGATATAAACGTAATCTGCGTCGGGACGGAAGCTCTCGCGTGTTGTATCGGGAATATATGTGTATGTTGTATCCTCGGAGGAAGCAGCTGCCACAACGTCACCGTATTTCTTAGCTTCCTTGAAAGCCATGTTTGCCCAGCGGCCTGTAAGGATATAGTCAGCCTTGCCGCTGCCGTTCATGAAGTTGAGGGGAATTGCCGCAAACTGTGTTGAAGCGCCGCCCTGAACAAACAGAACCTTGTAATTATCGGGAACCTTGTAGATTTCGCGGACAAGTGCTTCTGCCGTGTCGATGATGTCCTGGAAAGCCTTTGAGCGGTGGGACATTTCCATAACGGATGTGCCTGTTCCGCCGTAATCAAGCATTTCTGCCGCCGCCTTGTTGAGGACTGACTCGGGGTGCATTGAAGGACCTGCCGAGAAATTGTAAACTCTTGCCATTTAAATTACCTCCAAAGTAAAACTTTATGAAGACATTATACATGTGTGACAATTTTTTGTCAATGCCAAAAGTACTATACTTTTTATATAAATAAGAGTATTTTTCAGTCATTATTATATTAATTTTCCGATTTTAAAATTAATTGAACAAATTCCTTTTTCTGCACAGAGAATATGCTCACATGAAATGCGCTTTATTTTTGTACGGCAAGCTCCTTAAATGTGAATAATCTGTAAAAAAAGCAAATCGGCAAAAAAAATATTAATTAGGTCTTGTAAAAAAATAACAAATGGGTTAGAATACTACTGTTATGCTGATAGAAATATCGGCGAAAACATAAACAGAAAAGGATGAAACATATGGCTAACGAAAAGTCAAAGGCTGAGCAGTACCGCGACGAGCGTAAGGAACGTATTGCAAAAGCAGCCAAAAAGAATGCCAAGGGCATGGAAAAGAGAAATTCCGCAAAGAAAGCCGCAAGCAAGATTATTTCAATAATTCTTGTTGCTGCAATCGCTCTGGGCGCAGCAGGCGCATTCCTTAATACCTTCGGTGTATGGGACAGAGCAATAACCATCGGCAGTGTCGGAGGCGAGAAGCTTAAGGTTACAGCTGCTGAGTACGAGTATTACTACTACACAATGTACAATACTCTTATGAATCAGATCAGTCAGGAACAGAGCTATTACGGCTATTCAAGCCTTCAGTTTGACCCGTCTCTCCCGATTGACAAGCAGACAACATCGTACACAGACCCCGAGACAAACGAGCAGAAGTCATGGGAGCTTTACCTTCATGATATCACCGTTTCACGTCTTAAGGCGATGAAAATCTGTTACAACGAGGCTATCAAGGCAGGCTACAAGCTTGACGATACCGATAAGGCAGACATCAAGTCACAGATTGACGATATCCGCCAGAGAGGCAAGGACATGGGCAGCAGCGAAAACGGCAGAGCTTATTCTCTCAACGCTTATATCCGCTTCACAATGGGACCCTACAATGAGCATTTCCTTAAGAAGATAATGGAACAGCAGATTATTGTTACAAAATATCAGCAGGATATGCTTGACAAGAACGCTGAGGCTTATCCTCAGGCTGACATCGACAAGGTATACAACGAGGATAAAACAGCATATGATTTCGTAGATTTCTGCATGTATCAGTTCTCCAACGAGACTGTTGAAGCAGTTGAAAACGAAAAGGAAGACGCAACAAAGAAGCGTCAGGCTGAATCCGATGCCAAAACAGAAAAGAAAGCAAACGATTTCTTTGCAGCAATCACAAACGAAGATTCCTTCTACGCAAAGGCAACAGAGCTTAACAAAGACACAGCTGATTACGATGCAAAGAACGCTACATCAAGAAAAATGCTTCTCAAGAGCGACCTCAGCGGTTCTCTTTCAGAGGATGCAGTAAAATGGCTCTTCAGCTCAGCCGCAAAGGCAGGCGAGAAGAAGCTGTTCAAGGATGCCGATAAGGGCACATACACAATCCTTCTTCTTACAAAGCCCATGTATCAGGCAAAGACAGCTTCAGTCCGTCACATTCTCTTTATGACAGTTGATTCTTCAACAGGCGAGGCTCTTTCAGATGAAGAAAAGGCAGCAAAGAAGAAGGCAGCGGAGGATGCACTTAAGAAGTGGCAGGACGGCGACAAGACAGAGGACAGCTTTGCTGAGCTTGCAACAGAGCTTACAGAGGATACAGGCTCTCAGTCAACAGGCGGTCTTTATGAAGACTTCCGCTTCGGTGAGATGGTTTACCCGTTCTCGGCATGGACCTATGATTCAGCACGCAAGCCAGGTGACGCAGCTATTGTTGAAACTCAGTACGGTTACCATGTAATGTACTATGTAGGCGCTTCCGATTCAAACTACTACGATGAAGCTATCCGCAATACCAAGGCAACAGACGAAACAAATACACAGCTTGAAGACCTTATCGAGGATGTAAAGGTTAACTTCAACCTCAACTCATTCGGACTCAAGCAGGCACGCAAGAAGGTTATCAAGAAGCTTACAACTCTTCTCCAGCTTCAGAGCCAGAACAGCGCATCATATCAGTATTAAACATCAGACAGGCGGCAGAAAATCTGCCGCCTTATTTTTTGATAATCCGTCTGTTTTTTGAAACAGTATTCTGAATTTATACCGGTCATCGACCGCTTCAGATATTTAACGACGGAAAGAAAGCCGCACACAGTTTTCAACAAGCTGTGCGCGGCTGCATTTTTTATTTACGCTTTTCAGACAGTAGCAAAGCCCCTGCCCTGCAAACGTTTATTATTGTTTTTGATATTATATCCGATTAATCGAAATATCCGTTAGGTCCGAGGATTACATAAAGAGCCTTATCTGTGATATCAAGGAATTTAAAGAAGCCTTTCTTTAATTTTTCTCCGAATGTCGGCTGTGCGTAAACGCCGATATCATAAAGCATCTGCTCGAATTCCGCGGAAATTGCGTTGTCCTTTTCGGGGTCATTGACGGTACATGCAAGCATTGCCTTTGCCTTATCGTATGTCTTCTGCTCCTCTGCCGAAAGAACATAGCCTGTTTCAGCACAGTACTTGTCGAGGTCGGGAATGTAGCTCTTGATGAGGCTCTTCTGGTCTCTCATCTGATTGAACTGCGGATAGTAAACGCCGTCCTCCTCAAGATTGTCGCAGTCGTAAACTGTTTTAATGTTTCCGATTGCAAGCTCGAGAGCAAGTGAAATTGCTGTGTTGTTGTAATCGAGCTGATGCTTCTGTCCCTTGAAATACCAGCAGGAATCCGGGAAATAAGCCGTTGAGGCGTCGATTGAGCCATCGGGAGAAAGTCTTCTGCCCGCGGTATCGGTAAACTTCTGATTGTAAGGAACTGCGCTTGTGCCGGGTGCTGTTGAGCCGATGTTGATAATCTCGTCGCTGTTGGTGTTCTCCGCGCATGCGAAGAAGCCGAAGAAGCCGTACTCAAATGCGCCGAACGGTGCGCCGTAGCCCGAAATGAACGAGAAGCCTACGCCCTGCTTTTCAAGGTCGTACATTCTGTCCTTAAGAGTTACCTGTACATCGTGATAGGTTTCAAGCTGTTTGCGGACAGGCTCTGAGGTTACAAGCGGAATAATATTATCGTATTCATAATCGCCGATAAGCGACATGATTGACGGAGTGTTAAGAAGAACATCCTTCATAAGATAACCGAGGAACTGGTCAAGCAGCGCTCTTACAATCGGCTGAGGGAAGAGTCTGATAACAAGCATTATAACCGTTCCGATGGGCTCGCCCGCAAGATAGTTGAACGAGCTTGAAAGCGTACCGCCGTAGAACTGTTCTCTTGAATTGTCAACATAATTAAGGTTGAGGAAGTCGCTTACGATATCGCTTCCGTTCCAGCAGCCGACGATGCTGACAACACGCTTAACATGATTATCCTTTACATCGGGATAAAGATAAAGATAAGAGCTGACAACAGACGCGCCCATGCTCATGGGAACAAGAACAACCTTTTTTGCGCCTACTTTATTGTTCGCAAGGATTGTTTCAACAAATTCGTGAAGCTCCTCGGCATTGTTCATTGTGTATGAGAAAGCGCTGTAATTGAAGCAGTAGAGATAATCTTCATAGTTTTCGCCCAGTCTTTCCCTTGCGATATCCTTGCAGGGAATTGAGCTGTAAAAACGTCTTGAACCCTCGCAGTAATATGTACCGTCTTCCCTTGTGATTCCGGGATACTCGGAAACGGGCATTGCGTAGCGCGGAGTGACAACCGTTTCGGGTGCCTTGCCGTTTTCGTCAATGATATTGTAGCGGAACATCTTCTGCACACATTCGTCAACAAGGCAGTCGGGAATGATATAATGTCTGAGAACCGAGCTTGCGACAAGAGCGGTCACCATAAGGATAAGCTCGGGAACAACGCTCGCTGCATCAGGTCCGAGAAGATTCCAGACCTTTTCCTGCTTTCCGCCTGCTACAAGCGGAGCGTAGTTTTCATAGTCCTGAAGAGTGCCGTGTTCGAATGCGCCGGGCTGAGTATAGGACTCATCAAAAAGGTAAGCATAGGACTGACCGATGCCCGTAACGAAAACTATAAGGCAGTCCTCGCCGTCGGCAAAGGCGGATTCCATTGTGCCTTCAACAACCTTTGTCTCCTTTGCGGATACGGGAAGCGCCGCAAGAGAAACAAGCATTGCAAGGCAGAGAATAACAGATAAAACTTTTTTCATTGTTCAATCCCCTTTCGGTTTGATACTTTTAATATATCATGAATTTATTTTATTGCAATATTAAATTAAAATCCGTCGCGGAAGAAGGTGTCTTTTTTAGTCACTGCTCTGAAAAAGTCGGGATTATCGCTGAGAATTTCCGCGCCATCCCTGTATTCAAGCTCTTCCTTTCCGTTAATTCCGGCAAGAAGAACTACTGAAGCGACCTTGATATCAAGCTTCACATCGGGTTTTCCGTCGGGATTGCGTCTGACCGAAACCGCCGCGCCGTTTTCATACTCAACTTCAAAAACAGAATTATTGCTTTCAATGCAGTCCTCAATCTGAACGGAAAAGCTGCCCTTTTCATCGGGATATCTGCTCATCTTAAGAACATTTTCAACATTAAGTATTCTTGCCGCACCCATACTGGACGCATAGCGCTTTGTCCAGCGTTCATCTGAAATAAGGTGAACAATCGGAGAATAAAGCGGAATACGCTTAAATGCAATCGTGGCGTAATTGCCCTCAAAATTGCGCATGAAGCCGAGAATTTTTACAAGCGCCTCCTTGTCAAGATAGCAGATTTCATCGACATTTATTGTTCTTTCGGCTCTGTCGGGGCTGAAGGTGATAAGCGCCCTGTTCTGCCATGTGTATGTATAGCGCTTATTGCTGTACGGCTTCGACGAAAATTCACCCATCATATTCCCGTCGCGCAGGAACGCAAGGTTGTTCTTTCTTGCGTAAGCGTTGTAAATATCAAGCACCTGACGCTTGTCCTCTCCCTCGAATAATACAGCCTCGGAATTGCGCGGAAATACGCAGAAGGTGCTGAACGGAACAACAAATTCCATTGCCATGCCCATGCTTTCGTATCCGAACTTTCTGTAATAGGCATTTGAAAACGGATAAAGAATGCTGATATCCCAGCGCGAATTCCTGAAAAATTCGGCATAAACCGCCTTTATCGCTCCCCTGCCCCTGAATTCGGGCTTGGACGCTACGCCGCCGATACAAGCGCACAGCAGCTCACCGTTGCCGAAATTGCAGTATTTATCCTCAACCTCAAAATCAGCCATAAGAGTTTTATTGTCGTCAAGGAACGCGCCGAGCATATAGCCCGACGGGAGCGTAAGATTCGGGTCATCCGCATCGAAGCCGAAAACAAACGCCTGCGAAGCAACCTTTTCATGCTCACGCGCATCCTCGGGTTTTAACTGTCTGACAATCATATCCGCACCTCCGTATCAGTTTGTACCGTAGAAATGTACAACGTTCATATCCTCTTCCATATCAAGTCCGTGTGAACCGCGTTTGCCGTCGATTTCGTGACAGCCGTGGTCGGGACAGAAACCATAAAATACCTTTTCATTCCTACAGGTTTTCTTTATAAGCTTAACAAGTCTGTCATATGTCCTGACATTCTGCTGCAGATGAGCAAGTGACTTTTTGCTTTCGGGACCGTTTGCGTGCATTGCGGTGTCATAGTCACCGTTGTAAATAACGATAACATCGTATTCGCCGCTTTTAATAAGCTGTTCAGCCTTGAAATTAACCATGAATTTGTTCGGATAAATAAAATAATCCATGTTTCTTTCAAGGAATATCTTTGAAATACTGTCGCCCTTTGTTGAAACGATTGCAGGCTTTTTCCCCGCTCTGATAAGATAATCGAACATCGTGTCAACCGTCAGCACGGGCTTTTCGTATTTCTGAATACCGTGCTTTTCGGGCATAAGTCCCGTATACATTGAAGCGAAGCAGACGGGAGTTACGCTCGGCATTACCGATGTGAGCCTTGTGCAGAGCTTTGAGCAGTTCTTTGCGGCATCAAAATACTGCGGATATTTTTCATATAACCACCACGCGACCGCATCGGGGTTGTAAAGTACAACCTTGTCTGCCTTACCCGCAAATTTCAGTATTTCTTCGTTTGGCGTATCGATTTCCACGGGGATATCAACGCCGAGCATCTTAAGCACCGTCGCACATACGCTGCTTATACATTTCTGATTTTCCATTGCATTACCTCATTTCGCAACAAGCCATACCGTCATGTCCGTTTCGCCTCTGTTTGCAAAAGCGAAGTAAGGAATCATGCGAAGCTCTGCAGGCTGATATTTTCTTTCGAAGCCGTAAAGAGAATCCATAGCCTCCGCTTTTTCGGCGTCCAGTATCAGGTCAACCGTACCGATTTCTTCGTTCTTTTCAAATTTATATGTAAGCTTTTCGGGAATCCTGTACATACGCAGATGGCTGCCGTTGTCAACGCCCTCGGCACAGTAAACAATCGGACCTGCAAGAATTGCGCACTTGCCCGCGTCCCTGTCAACAAGCGGATTGGCATAAACCTTTTTCGGTGTTACATCAAAATCAACCGTTATTTCTTTGCCGTCAGCAGCACTTATGAATGCGTAGCCGTTTCTGATTTCATATCCGGCGTTGATGCTGAAATTATCCTTTGAATATGCGGGTATTCTGACCGCAAGCCTTCTGCCGTTCAGATTCTCCGCTTTAACAATAACCTTTCCGTCATACGGGAAGCCCGACTTCATCGAAAGCTTCACGCCGTCAGCTTCTGCTTCGGAGGATATGAACTGATGAACATACACGGCTTCACTGTCAACGCCGTAAATATAATCTCCGATTGAGGAAATAAATCTTGTAATATTGGGCGGACAGCAGGAGCAACCGAAGACCTCAAGACGCTGAGTTATCGGGTGACGGTCGTCGCTGTTTCTGACGGAAACATTTCTGCCATGCTCGGAAAGAAGAATTTCAAGCGGATTTTCATAGAAAAACGATTTTCCGTCAACGGAAACACCGGAAAGAATGCCGTTGTAAATCGCTCGTTCAATTACATCGCCGTAACGGGAATCAAGCTCCAGCTGCTGCATGCGCGACGCGAAATATACAAGCGCAATTGAAGCGCATGTCTCGGTGTATGCCTGGTCATTCTGCAAATCGTAGGGTACGGTAAAGGCTTCGCCGTGGCGGGACTGACCCACGCCGGCGGTGACATACATCTTTCTCTCATAAATATCGTTAAAAAGCTCTTTGCAGGCTTTTTTCAGTTCTTCATCGTTATATTCGCGGGCGATATCAGCCATTCCCGAATAAAGATAGCCCGCACGCACGGAATGTCCCTCAGCGGTAAACTGCTCGCGACACGGCTTGTGGCTCTGATAGTAATTATCCTTTGCCCAGAAATCGTCGGGAATCTCCTTCTGACAGCCGCGCGTATCAATGAAATACTTTGAAAGCTCAAGGTAACGCTTTTCGCCCGTGCAGTGATAAAGCTTTACAAGCGCAAGCTCGATTTCCTCATGACCGGGAGTTCTGAAAGCCGCGCTTTTATCAATTTTAAACACCTTTTCGATATAATCAATATATCTGCACATACACTTAAGGAATCTGTCCTTGCCCGTTGCGTTATAATATGCCACAGCCGCCTCAGTCAGATGTCCCGCACAGTAAAGCTCATGCCAGTCGCGGTTGGAAAAACGCTTGTCAGGCTCGCAGACGGTAAAATAAATATTGAAATATCCGTCCTCACCCTGATATTTTTCGATAAGCTCAACAACCTCATCAACCTGCGATTCAAGCAGCGGGTCGGGTTCTTTTTCAATTATATATGCAGCAGCCTCAAGCCACTTTGCAACATCTGAATCCCAGAAAAAATGCGGCTTGTCGGGCTTGCCCTCTTCCCAGTTGAATTTAAAAGCTTCAAATCTTCCCGTGTCGGTAAACCGGTCTCTTACGGCGTGTATTGTAACATCATGGTTAAGCCTCTGTCTGTCCTTCCAGAAGCCGTCGCCAAGCTGTACATTTCGGAACGATACTGATTTCATTGTCTGCCCTCCATAAGCTTTTTTATTATATTATCACATTAAAAAAACAAAGTAAATACAGTTTAAATGCAGTCGGCGATTATTTGCCTCACAGCAGCTTCATTATCCTCAGGCGATACGGATTTATACTTTTTCTGAATTGTTTTTCCGTCCTGACTTTTTATTTCTTCCGTAATTGCAACTGATTTTTTAAACGGATTTTTCTTATACTCAATTTTTACAGTTGCTTCACTGTTTTTATATTCAAAGGTTATTTCATAGCCTTTAAGCTGAGGAGAAAACTTATATTTTTTCAGCTTTTCAAGCTCGAAAAAGCCCCTCATGCGCGCGAGAAAATCAGTCATTAAAACAACGTTCCGATATTCTCCGTTTTTTACGGGCAGATAAGCCACTGTCCCCACCTCCTATTCAACAAATATATCCTTAGTCATATCAAGTCCGAATTTTTCGATAACATCGTCAACAAAATATGCGTTTGTGTCCGCCGTCATGCCGTTCCCGTCAAATACGGTAATTCTGAAATATTTATCCGTCGGATTAATGCTCAGCTTGACCTCGGTCAGATAATCAACGCCCTGCTCCTTTGCGAAAACCGCACGGCAGCGGCGTCCTCCGCGGGTACAGACAAGCTTGACAGCCTTTTCGCATTCGATATGAACCGAGCAGTCATCGGTATCAACCCACAGCGCATTTATCAGCGGACCGCGCGAAGCGTAAAAATCGCCCTTCAGCAGTGCATTTGCAACATCCTCATATTTCAACGACGGAGCTTTTATCATTGTAAATCCGCCGAAGGAATCCCAATGACAGGTGTTCGGCGCTCTGTTGTGGTTATCGTCGGCCGCAATGCAGAAAAGCTTTTTCCCGCTTCTGAGCATATCGTCATACTTATCGCAGTTGTATTCGTTGTAACCGTCAACAGAGCTGCTGTAATTGAAAATTTCCATAGCGTGCATGCCGTTATAGGACATGTAAACCGGATAATTCTCAAGCGACCATGACGGGTGATTGTATGTGGCGAAAAAGCCGTTCTTTACGCCCGTTTCAATCATCATGTTCACATCCCCGGCACAGTACGACGGCGTAAAGGGCGAAAGCTCACCGTCGCCCTTTACATCGTTTTCATCCTGAAACGGATGAAGCTTTCTGTCGGGAGACAACGCGATATAGCAGACATCGCAGCATCTGTCAAAAAACCTCGGCTGTCCCTGCTCATCCGCGGCGTTTTCAACACCGTTAAGTGCAAGAAAGTTTTCGTCACTCAGCTCGTTGTGAGTAACAAAGCGGCAGTGGTCTGTGTATGCGATTATTGAATAGCCGTTATTCATATACAGCTTCTTCATCTGCCCGGGTGTAAGCTCGCCGTCGGAGACAGTTGAATGGCTGTGCAGGTTGGCTTTATAAAACCTTCCTTTTTCGGAAATCAGATATTTTTTCATAAAATCACGCGCCTGTCTTTTTTATACAACTGATTATACCACCTGACGCCTTACAATTCTACAATAATTTATAAATTTCAGCTCTTTACTCTGTACAAATTGAAGATGAGCGTATATAATATTCATAATGTTTTCTGAGGAGGTCTCTTTATGGCAAAAAAAATGAGCGGCGGAATGAAGCTTCTTTCCGTCATTCTCGGCGCACTCATGTGCGGATTTATGTGGCGCTGCCGCGGCTCAGGCGGCTGGGGTTCTTCGTGGGGACTCTACGGCGTAGGTCTTGTGCTTATGCTTCTTATCTATCATTTTTACAGTGACAGAAACGGCATGAAATTTGAAATGATTCCCATCGGTTCATTTCTTCTCGGTCTCGGCGTAACGGGATACGGCACCGTAATTGAACAGATGGGCGGCGTTCTGTGGAGCGACCTGCCTTACAGCGGCGAGCTTCTGAACGGTCAGTCTCCCGTGTACACAATGCCCGGCGGTGATGTTTATGTTCCCGTCAGCTCCTTAAGCGGCGGAATAATAATATTCATAATGGCATTCACTCTTGTACCGCTGTTCACTTTCTTTATCACTTCGCTTTTCTCCGATAAGAAATACGGCCTGAAGGATTACATAATCATTTCCGTTGTTTTCTTTGTCGCTTCACTTGTTTTCAAGGCAACAATCGCTCACCCGATTCTTAAAGCCATCAATCCCGAGCAGGTTCAGTACGCGGCTCTGGGTCTTAAGGCTTACGGTCACGAATATTCAAGTCCGATGGCTGCTTACATGAGTCATTTCATGAACAGAGGCTGGACGCAGGACATTCCGTTTTTTGAGAATTACTACATGAGCATCGAGCATATCTCCGACGCTCTCGCAGTTTTTGCAACATCCGCTTACATACTCTTTGCCCGCAAGGACAAATATACTGCTTTCGGCTCAATCTTTATTGATTTCTTTACCGCCGTTGCTTCAACAGCACTTTCGACCCTTATTTCATGCCATTTCCACGCAGGAATTTTCAAGGACATCGAGCTTCCGAAATGGTTTACGGCAATTGCCGACTGGGGTGTATGGGAATACGCAACAGGCTTTTTCTTCGGTCTCTTTGTCATGCTGTTCCTTGCAGTCACGGCGGATAAGCGCACCGTACGCACAGGCGACGACGATACTCCACTTATCGCCGACAAGACATTCAGCTTTGCTTTCAATCTTATTGCTGTTATATGGGTCTTCTGCATCGCTCCCGCAAGAGTAATCGGTATGAGGTTTGCCGGAATGCTTAAATTTGTCAAGGTACTTCCCGACGACGAGCCCTTAGGCACTATTTTAACAATAGTATTATCAGTTGTCTTGGGCGTATTTGCAATTAAAATTCTGCGTAAAAACATACTTGAAAAGGGTGCAAACGCAGTCGATATGCTTCCCGTCAGCTTCGCACGCAAGGCTCTCCCGATTTACCTCATCATGTGCTTTATCGCATATTTCTTCCTTGACGACATGTGGATTTTATTCTTCAAAACCGATGTTACGGTTCCGCTTATGCTCATCACCTCGGCACTTATAATAATCACTTACATTCCCGTCAGAATGAAGCTTAAAGAAAACTGATATGAAATATGTTAAGTCAGCATTCTGCTTTCTTCTGATTTTTACTCTGCTCTGCGGATGCAGCGTAAACAGCAAAAACAGTGATATCACTCCGACAGACGCCGGAGACGAAAGCCGCACAGAAGGATATTCTGATACCGCTCCGACCGAGGTTCTGTCGTCTGAAAAAACATCTGAAATCATATCCGATAAAAAAGCTGAACGTGTACAGGAGCTTATTGACTCAATGACGCCTGAAGAGAAGGTCGGTCAGCTGTTTATTGTTTTCCCCGAGGCCTTATCGGGAAAAGACGGATACACAGGTCTGAACGACAGTGCGGGAAGCGACACCGTTACATCGGCAACCGCAAACGTAAAGGCCGCAATCGGCAAATATCATATAGGCGGAATAGTCATGTTTGCACAGAACATCAGAACTCCGTCTCAGATTACGCAGTTCAATAAGGATTTGCAGGACGCTTCCGATATTCCCCTTTTCATTGCAGTCGACGAAGAGGGCGGCACCGTCGCGCGTCTTGCGCGCAACAGCAGCTTCAAGCTTACCAAATATAAAAGCGCCGCTGCGGTTGCGGAATCAGGTGATACCGATGACGCGTATAACATGGGAAAAACAATCGGCGCATATCTGAAAGAATACGGCTTCAATCTTGATTTTGCGCCTGTTGCGGATGTAAATTCAAATCCGGACAATCCCGTTATCGGCAGGCGTTCCTTTTCACCCGACCCCGAAATCGCGGCAAGTATGGCAGACGCCTGCGCAAAGGGACTTAAATCGCAGGGTATTATGCCGACCTTCAAGCATTTTCCCGGTCACGGCGACACGGCCGAAGACAGCCACAAAAGTCTTGCCGTAAACAGTCACAGCCTTGACAGACTGATGAAGGATGACTGGCTCCCCTATCTTAACAGCGACCTTTCAGACTGCGCTGTAATGGTGGGACATATCGCTCTGCCGAACGTTACAGGTGAAAGCATCAGCGCCGCACTGAGCAGAACCGTCGTAACCGACTATCTTCGCGGAACGGTCGGTTTTAACGGACCTGTTATCACGGACTCTTTGAAAATGCAGGGAGTTACAGATTACTTTGAAACGGGAACAGCGGCGATAAAGGCAATTCAGGCAGGCTGTGATATTATCCTTATGCCGCAGAATTTCTTTACAGCTTACAACGCCGTGCTTGATGCGGTCAGGAACGGAGAAATTTCCGGGGAACGCATTGACGAAAGCCTTCACCGCATTCTTAAGGCAAAGGCTGATTACGGCATTATATAAGCAGACATAAACAACGCCCTGCGGAAATCCGCAGGGCGTTAAATGTATTCGTCAGTTAATTATGCAATTTCAATTTCCCATGCATCGTAACCTTCAAGGTTTTTCCAGCACTTAAAGGTTTTTGCTTCTCTGTCAATATATGCAAAATATGTGCAGTAAGGCTCTGTGTTCTGAGCATTGTCGAGCGTCATGCTCTGGAACATGAATTCTGTGATTCCGTCCTTTGTCTCATAACCCTCTGTATGATGATGTCCGTGAAGGGTCATAAGGAAATCGCCCTTGCAATCTGAAAAATCATAAGGATGCTCCACACCGCGGCAGTCAACAAACACGCCTGATGTTTTGTTCTTTCTCGCCGCAAGCATATCAACAAACGACTGCTTTACATCGGTGTACTTATCGGAGCCGCCGATAAAATAATCGGAGCCTGTAAATACCTCTCCGTTTCTTCTTATGACAGCGTCTCTGAAGAGGTAAGGATGAGCAAGGAAAATAATGTCTTTGTCATCTGTCCTTGAAAGCTCTTTTACAATAAAGTTTGCCTGCACGGTTGAAATGCTTCCGTCAGTGTACTGATAAGGGAAATCCTTGGGGTCGACGGCAAGATAGCGGACGCCGAATTCTTCATCGTCAACAGTGAAAGCATTCCTGCTTACAGCTCTCTTTGCGTTGGGTGTGGGGAAGAAAAGAATATCGACCAGTGTGCCGAACGGAACGTAAAAGCGGTCATGGTTCCCGATAACTTCAATTCTCTTTTCTTTCGGCAGACACCTTGTCGCAAGTCTGTAAGACATAAGCTCAAAAGGATTCAGTTTGTTTTCAACTGTATCGCCGAGATTGATGATTTTGGAAATTTTTGACCAGTCTGCAATCTTATCAAAATATCTGTAAATCTCGCTGTCCGCTTTGATTGCGCCGTGCTGATCCGTGGTAACAATCATCGGGATTTTATTCGGGTCACCGTCAACCTCTGAGATAAACTCGCTGTAATTTTCAAGAACAACCTCTTTCCACCAGTCCGGAAGCCCGTTCTTATTCTTTCCGAGCGCCGAGGCACTGAATGTAAATGACGAAAGAACAAATACAATTGCCATTAAAACCGCAATAAATTTTTTCATAATAACCCTCCTTAATATTTATAATCAAATTATAAATCGGAATATTAAAAAGTCAATATACAGACCTGTTTTTTCAATCATTAAAAATAAGCTCAGAATAATCTTTATACAGACCTTTCCTCAGTGACTGCTGATGAATATCAATAGCTCCCGGTTCGTTGCCTTCAATCAGAATCCATTTACCCGAATCATCAAGAATATAATCCCAGCCTATATATCTCATGGAAGGAACTGTACGCGCAACCGCAACAGCCAGCTTTTTCAATTCGTCCCATTTCGGTATTACCGTTCCGATAAATCTGATTCCGGAATCGGGATGGCACTCAAAGCTTTCCCCGACCTGATTGTATCCTGAGGTTATTATCATTCCGTTTTCGGGATTTATTGATGCGAAAACGCCGTCATGATGTCCGTTATCAACAATATTCTCCCCTGTACCCGTCCTTATTAATGCCGCCATTATGTGCGGATTACCTGCTTTATCCAGAACAATTGAAAGTCTGATAGAATTCAGTGACTGCGGATGAAAAGCGGCTATTTCGGGAGCGTTCTTCAGCACCTTTTCAACCTGCACAGCATCGCCCATGTTTATGCAGCCTTTCCACGCCTCAAGAATGGATTCTTCATCGGTTATTTCAAACTTTCTGATACCCTGCCCGCGTTCACCCTTTACGGGCTTAACAATTATTTCCTCCCTGCCACGGCAGAACTCACGGAATGCGGCCTCATCTTCCGCACCTTTAACAAAGATGCATTCGTTTTGCATATACTCTTTGAATATACCGAAAAAATCCTGTTTGTTTCCGAAGATATTCCAGTATTTTTCATCGTCCGCAGCTCTGAAAAGCCTGCTTCTTCTTCCGTTTGTTATATATGTAGCTATCTCAGCCTCAGTACGTTTATAGAATTCATAAATAAAATAATCTTCTTCTGTCGCTTCATATCTGATTTTCAGATTTATAAATTTAATAAAGAGCAATTTATAATTTGCAGATTCCTTATAATAATTTTTAAAGCTTACATATTTCCCCGAATTCTCAACAAAAGCTCTGTATTCGCTTTTCCCGTTTTTTGTCAGGGAGTGATATATCGCAAAAAGTATGCTGAATTTAATGTAAATAAAATCCTTGATTTTTTTCTTCATTTATTTATCCTCCGTATATTCAAGAAAGTATTCCTTTTCGGGAGTAACCCTTGAGAGATTTGCTTTGCAGAAGCGGTTGTACGCTCTTGTGTTCAGAGAAATTATTTCATCTGCCGCTTCATTGCTTCCGCTGTTCAGAATGCGTCTGTATTCGTCAAACAGCGGTACGGTTACAATCTGACCGTCATCGTTCTTTTTTGAAAGCATCACGGAAAATGAAAACCGCACGTTCAGCTTTTCATCAATATTCAGATGCAGCAGAACCGAACAGTTTGCGTCTTTATCATAGGGCGCACGGTCAATTGAATAATTGCTTGTAAAATTGCCCAGACAATAAGCAATACGTTTTTCGGTATCAATACGCTGTATCAGGTGTTCATGATTTCCTACAACGATGTCAACTCCAGAATTGCGGCAGAAATCCGATATTTCCTTTGTGTATTCAGTCGGCTCATCATTAAACTGTCCGCCCGAGTGCAGGCACATGATTATCAGGTCGCATTTCTGATTTTTGCAGCAGGCTATATCCTCAAGGATATGCTTCTTATGCCGTTTATCCTTCTGAGGATAATCCTCAACATTTTTCCGCAGTAATTCCGGTTTGATTTTTGACAAAACAAACCTTATGGCACGGGCGGCAATAAATTTTGAACGTACAACAAAACGCTGTAACCTGTTGTACAGCTCCTGATTTCTCAGCAGATTCACCCTGTACTGCTCCGACGGCTTAAGATAGCAGCCGTTGTAACACGCTTCCGTCCCGTATGTATATGAAAGGAATCCGATTTTCAGCCCTCCGATTTCTTTAATAAGCGGGAGGGGCTTTTCTCCGCTCCGTGTTGTTCCCGTAAAATCAAGCCCGTATTTTCTGATATTATCTACGGTATTGTCTATTCCGCTGACTCCGCGGTCAAGCACATGGTTGTTTGCCGTTGTGACCATATCCACGCCTGACGAAGCAAGCGCGGGCAAAACAGCCTCAGGCGTATTAAAATTATAATTTCTATAGCTGTATTTCAGACTTTCTCCCGCAACAGGCGTTTCCAGATTGGCGACAACATAGTCGCTTTCACCGAAAATTTCTCCGCATCCCGAAAAGAGAGGGTCGAAATCGTATCCTGCCTCAGTACGAAAGCTTTCAAGGCGTGTGAATTCACACATAACATCGCCTGTAAAGCTTATTTTCACATTGCTCATTTCATGCACCTTTTCGTAATAAATCTGTCTATTATAATAACAGAAGCTCTGATAAAAATCAATAATCTGTTTCAAATCAGAACAGCAGAATTTGTTTCAAATCAGAACAGCAGAATTCTCCGCAGCTCACAATAAACTGCGGAGAATTATTTTCATCCAACTATTCCGGAAATCTGCTTTTCGGTTGCCTGCGGCAGAAGCTTTGCAAGATAATCCGTTATTTTTCTCTTTGATTCGGCAGGCTCACTCGAATAAACATTATCGGTAAAATATGAGCCGAACTGAACCTCGGGCGTCGCATATCTCGCCACTCCCCAGCCGTAGACATTGCCGTTTTTGTCAAGCATATACTCAAAATCGGCTGTTGTAATATAGCACTGCATCTGAAGATATGTAAGGCTTGCATCAAAGCTTTTGCGGCTGTCCTCGTCAAAGCAGGTCAGCTTTTTAAGTTTTTTTGAGAGTATATCGGTTTCCTGCTCTGCAAGCGCAAGCATGATTGCGTTATCCCTGTGCCTTGCGATTCCCTGATCCATTCGCGAATCGTAATCATAGCCGTCGCGGCGGTAATTTGCAAAATCGGGAAACCATTCGCGGCTGACAAACATGGCTTTTTTTCTGTAAAATTTTCCGTAGGCACAGCCCGCATCCCGTATAACAGGACCCTTCCATTCCCACGGTCCGTCCTGAACATGGGAAAACCACAGCTCCCGCGGACAGCAGTCTTCTATAGAAAAGCCTTCGATTTCATTTTCAAAAAACGGCAGAAAACCAAGCTCGTTAACAAGGTTGACGATATCCTTTTCTTCGTGAATTGTCGGTAAAAATGTGTTCTTCATTGTATCACATCCGAATATAATATTCAATTTAAGTATTCCGCATACTCGCTGAAATCTTTTTCTGCCGCAGCAAGATTTTGTAAAATAACATTTGACCTTGTTAATACTGCTTTATATTTTTCCACTTTATTTTTAATATCCTCATCTTCAATTATAATTAAACTATTTGCCAACATCGTTTTAAGATCAAACTTTTTTTCAGAACCATTAAATACAACTAATGCAATAAGCTCATCACTTATTTCAGAAATTACACCATTCTTTAAGAATTTATGTTTTATACTTGTTCCTGCAACATATTTATTCTTAAAATATTCAATCGCGTTATCATAATCCTGCTTTTCTTTTCTTGCTTTTTTAAGAATTTCAAAATATTGCTTAGCTTTTTTTACCCTTTCTTCATGCAACTTTCTCGCTTGTGCGTTTATCGGTACAAAATCCATTTCCCTGTAAAAATCATATACCTGTGAAGAATAAATAATATCAAAAGCAAGAATATGTAATTCTTCATCCAAGTGCATATTCCTATCGTTTTTTTCATATCTTGATTTATGTGTTTCAATAAGTTCCGGATATTCTTTTATTTCTTTTACAAGCATATCACACATTCTATAAAATACATCAAGTTTAAAATCCGACATCGGGCCCCAATCATCATAAAATTCTACACAATCAGCAAAACTTTTCGCTTCTGTCGCTTTATAAGTATAGTTATGATTTGGGTCTTTCAGAAAAAGTAACTGCATAACTGATTTTTGATTGTTAATAAATAAATGACTGTCAGGAGCATATTTTTTTCTTAACTCTTCGCTTTTGTTTATAAAACTTTTTATTTTTTCCTGTTTTATATCTATGTTTCCATTATCATCAACATATAAATCCTTAAACATTTTTCTTACTGTTTCAGGCTCATTTTTAGAATATTCCACCAATCCCCTAAAAGGAAGACCGTAACCATTATCAATAAAGTTTGATGTAATCTTTAATAGTCTCAAAAGCTCTGCTGTAAAATCTTCTGCATCCAAATCAAAAAATTGAAATTCGTACGCAATCTCCCATTTATAATTTTCATCATTAGCTGAATTATTAATATATTCAAATTTGTCAATGTATTCCTGAAAAACTGAATGAAGTCTTTTTATATTCATAATATATGTCCTTCCATATAATTATAATATCATTCTTGTTATATTTTGATTATACATATTTTTAAGCATTTATCAATATGAATCTGCAAAACATTAATATTTATTATCAATACAAAGCTCCATGCCGATTTCCCGCAGGGCGCAAATTATATATCGTGCAGAATCACTCTGTACAGTATTAAATATTTTTTCTCAGCAAATTGAATTATCCTTCAAGTGATGATATAATTCTAAAAAAGCCTGAAAGGAAGATGTATATGCAGCAGTCTCTTTTTAAAGTCTATAAAAAGGAAATTATCATTTTCTATATCTGCGCGGCGGTTTCGCTTATCGTCGCATCGTTTGCGGATCTGGAAATTGATGTTTTTCTCAATCATCCGTCAAATCTTTTCGCAAGCTGGTTTGAGCAGACGGGAGAAATGCCGTCCTCGCTGCTGATAACCGTTGCAATGGCTTTCATCATGAAATGTGCAAATCCGAAGTGGATGAAAATTGTCGCCTCTGTCTGCTGCGTTGCGGCCGGCGGATATTTCGGTAACTGGTTCGGCGGCAGACTTTTTGAAGAAAATGATTTTCAGGACGCTTACGGCGTGATTTTCGGTGCGGGCTTCGCGCTTACCGTAATCTTTGTGATGCACTTTATTACAATTCCCGAAAATGCAAGAAAACCGCTTCTTGTTATCGCCTTTGTCGGTCTTTTCGCAGGCGCTCTCGGTACGGTTCTTATTGATTCAATGAAAGGCATCTGGGGCAGAGTCCGCTTCAGAAGCATGGAAGCTCCGTATGCTGATTTCACACCGTGGTACTGCATCAACGGCAATACCGGCAACCACTCCTTCCCCAGCGGTCACACCGCCGGCGCCGGTGTAAGCTATCAGCTTATGTTCCTGCCTCTTATCAGCAAGAAATGCCGCGAGCATAAAACCGCGCTTTTTGTAACCGCCTTTGTTTTCACAAGCGTTGTCGCGCTGACAAGACTTGTCATGGGCGCACATTATTTAAGCGATGTCACCATGGGCGGAACAATCTCGTTTACCTGCACGCTTATCGGCATCGCATTCTATGAAAAGTTCAGCGGAAAATTCGGCGTTAAGACCGCATCGCACAGTTAAGGTCAGCGGATACAAAGTAAACACTTTGTCAACAAAGTCTATTGACGATAAAAATTACTCATGATATTATAAAAACAAATAATTACGAAAAGGGGTATCTCTCATGACGGCAATCTTCGGTTTTATTGACATTGCAGTAAAAAAAGTACTTATCTTTATTATTTCGGGTCTTATGTGCCTTTCGTCATTTTCTCCTGTGGCAACGATTGAACCCGAGGTTAAGAACAAGAATACAGGCGATTATTTCCTGCCCGATTACGGCGAAACGCTTGTTGCCGCTCACCGTTCGGGAAAAGGAAACGCTCCCGAAAACACTCTTGCGGCAGTTAAGAACTGTCTTCAGAGCGACGAGCGCCCCGACATATTCGAAATGGATATTCAGCTGACCAAGGACGGCGAGCTTGTACTTTATCACAGCCTCTGGGTTAACGAGAAGAGCGACGCCACCGAGCATTTCGGAAATAAATACGTTCCCATTTTTGCAAAGACATATGACGAGCTTCGCGAACTCAACTTCGGCGAAACCTTCAAAAAGGACGGCGAATATCCGTATGCGGGTCTTCGCGGCGACGATATCCCCGATGATGTAAAAATAGTCAAAGTTGCCGATGTTTTCGATACAATCGAAGCAGCAGCTCCCGGCGAGTTCCGCTATATTGTCGAGATTAAATATCCTTTCCCGTGGGCTCCCAAAATGGTTGACCAGCTGTATACAATTCTCAGCGAGCGCAACATGACCGACCGTGTTATCATCGGCAGCTTCTGGAACGATGTAGGCCACTATATTGACAACCACTATGCAGGCAAGCTCATGCGCTCCGCAAATCCGTTTGAAATCGTTGATTTCTACGGTAAAGCCATAAGAGATGAGAAGCTCAACAAGGACGATATCAAGTTCATGTCTCTTCAGATGCCCTACTACTGGGACGACGGTATTCTTATCGTTTCCAACCTCGGCAGAACAAAGCTTATCGATTACGCCCATAAATACGGCATTTCCGTTCAGTACTGGACGGTTGACAAGCCCGAGGACGCAGAAGCTCTTATTTATAACGGCGCTGATGTGCTTATGTCGGACCATCCCGAAAGAATCTACGATATTCTTAACCTCAGTGAGGCTGCATAAAAAACTGTTTCTGCGGAGGTGCGGTTATGGCAGGTAAATCAAGTATTGCATTTGACAAATTCATAAATGTTCTGATTGATGTTATTCATCGCGGAATTACCGTTTACAGATATCCGTGGAAGCCAAAGAAGGAAAACAAACTTGATCTTTCAAAATTCACCCTTACCTTTGAGGATGATTTTGACGGCGACACGCTTGACGAAAGCAAGTGGGAACGCTGGGGTCAGGGACTTCGCAAGGGCGGCTTCTGGGATAAGGAGCAGTCTTTTCTGCGTGACAGTTGTCTTGTAATCCGCAGTGAATACAAAGCAGACGGAAAATACGGCAAGGGCTTCTACACTGACCGCGTTGACACCAAGGGAAACTTTGAGCAGTGTTACGGCTATTTTGAGGCAAGATGCAAGCTGCCCGCATCCACGGGACTGTGGTCGGCATTCTGGCTTTTTACAAGAAACATAAAAGATTTTGTTCCCGGAAAGCAGGGAACCGAGATTGATGTTTTTGAGTCTCCGTTATATTACCGCGTTAAAAACGGAAAGGATACGGGACTTGTTACCTCGAATATCCACTACGGCGGATATTCACTCGGTCACCGCTATAAAAACGTTGCCGTAACAAAGCCGAATTCTCCGTATACGGAGTTCAACACCTACGGCGTTGAATGGAATAAGGACGGATACATCTTTTATGTCAACGGTGTTGAAACGGGACGAAGCCGTTTCGGCGGAGTCTCCGAGGTTCAGCAGTATATGATTCTTTCCTGTGAAATAGACGGAGTGAACGGCAAGCCTTTTTACGGCTGGTCGGGTAAAGCCACCGAGGACAGCCCGATGCTCCCTGCCGAATTTGAGATTGATTATGTAAGAGCATATCAGTACACCGATCTGCTCGGTAAATAAAGGTGAACGAATATGAAAATTTTAAAAAAGCTCCTTGCGGTTGTTCTGTGCTTTGCCGTTGCGGCGGCGATTCTTCCCGTTGCCGTAAGCGCGGAGGAGAATTATCCCGTTGTTTTCGTCGCAGGCTACACAAGCTCGCAGATGTTTGTTGACAGAGGTACCGAAAACGAAGTAAAAGTCTGGAAGCAGGATGTTGCCGACAAGGTTCTTGACGCAGTAAAAAGCGAGATTCCCGGCGTACTTTTCGGTATTCCGCTTGCGCTTATCGGTATAAACAAGCCGCTTTTCAGAACGCTTGACCCGTATGTAAACGACCTTATTGAATACATGAGGCTTAACGATGACGGAACATCAAAGTACGATGTTGAGCTTTATCCTCACAGTGTTGAGGATACCCGTCTTGACAGACTTAAGGAAATGAAATACTATCCCGATCATGATTCGCTGATTAATTTAGGCGAGGCGGCAGGTGACGAGAATGTTTACTGCTGTACGCTTGACTGGCGTTTGGGTCAGGTTGACAATGCCGAGGTGCTGAACGATTACATAAATGACCTTCTTGCGGCAACAGGCAAAAGCAAGGTCAATCTTATGGGCGTCAGCTTCGGCGGTCAGGCTGTAGCAAGCTATCTTGCGCTTTACGGCGGAAAAAAGGTCAATAACGTTGTTCTTCACTGTCCTGCACTTGACGGAAGCACAATAGTTTCAGAGCTTCTCAAGGGCAATGCAGATGTAAAGTGGTCAGACGCTCTCGACCTGTACTGCTCCTACGATAAGGTTGAGCAGGAATATTCCGTTATTACCGACCTTATCAATATCTCTTTCATTAACGGTTTCCTTATGGATTTCATCAATGCAGAGCTGCTTGATTTCTTCCTTAATTACGGCAGCGTATGGGATCTGGTTCCTCTGAACGAATATCCCGCTCTGCGCGACAGGCTTCTTTCAGACGGCACACATGACGAAATAATCAGAAAGAGCGATATTTATCACTTTGAGATAGACGCAAAGAGAACCGAAACCTTTGAAAAGCTGAAGGCGGAGGGCGTTGATATTTCAATTATCGCGGGCTACGGCTGTGAGCCTGTTGTCAGCTGCGGAACGAACTCCGACGGAGTAATCGACCTTGTTTCCGCGACAGGTGCTTACTGCGCCGCACCCGATAAGACTCTGCCCGACGGTTACGCACAGAAGAACAGTGACGGACACTGCCACATTTCGCCTGCGTTCACGGTTGACGCCTCGACGGGTTATCTGCCCGAAAACACATGGTTTGTTGAAAATATGTATCACGGACTCGGAGTAAATGAGGCAAAGGTCAACGAGCTGATAATGACGCTTCTTACAGGCGAAAGCATAAAGGATGTGCATTCGTCCGCCCAATATCCGCAGTTTCTGACCTCACAGAACAGATGCCGCGGCGTTTACTGCGCATTTGAAAACTGCGCCGAAGGCTTCTTCACCCCCTATTCGACAGCGCTCACGGTAACAAATGTTTCAAAGAAGGACACAGTTTACATCAATTCCGTAAGCTGTGACGGTGCCGACATTGATTTCGGCTACAGAAAATGCACCGAGCTTGCACCGGGTGAAAGCATGACGGTTGATGTCGCAGGTAATCTTCCTGCCGATATGTCGCTGTTTAAGGTAAAGATTGAATTCACAGACTGCAAGGAGCATGTCAGCGTCGGAAGAAGCAGAACGCAGAGCTTCCGCTATACTGACGGGAAACTGCTTCAGAGCGTTCTTGCCGACGGAGTGAACGAACAGTCGCCGACGGTTGCGGACAACACGGCGGAACAGACAGGAAGGCTTAACATTAAGGCGTTCTTTGCAACGGTTTTCTACCGTCTGTACTGCGCGATAATGTGCGTGAAATCGTTTTTTAACTGAATACGGACAGTACAACACCCGCTGAAATGTTCAGCGGGTGTTTTGCGTTATATATCAAATTCTATTATAAACAGGTCAGATAATGCTTGACCGCATGGTGAGATTCTGACCTCTCCCCAGCCCTCTTCCGCTTCATACGGCGGTTCCGGCGGATAATTGACTCCGCCTGCAAGAAACTGCTTCCCGTCTCCGCCGACCTTTTCGATTAAGGCGTTTTCGGGAGAAATCACTCTGCACACTGCCTTGTGTCCTCTGTTTTCAAAAACAACCGTATTTCCGTTTATTTCAGGTTCAGACTGACAGTGAAGGTGAAACGTCTTTTTATATTCGGGTCTGAGCGCCGTTACCTCGTCTCTGACTGTCACCTTACGCTGAACGGCATCGTAGCTCATTGTTCTTATAACCTTTGCGCAGGAATGCACATAGGCAGGCGTAAGGTCGCCCGAAAGCACGCAGCCCGTTTCGCTTTCGTTATGGGAAAGAACCTTTGCCATAAGGTATTTATCCGAAATAAGCTCCTCCACGCTTTCCGCTTCGTCGCCGTCGGCAGGTCTGCGTGTTCCTCCGTCATAGGCGATATCGCTGTCCCACTCGCCGAAAAGCGGCTTTTCGGGAATTTCCACCGTAAGGCAGTTGTGAGCCGAGGTCTTCGTCAGATACTGTCTTCTGTGCGGGCTATGGTAGCTGTCATAAACTCCCGAGTCCGTAATCAGCGGCGCACCGCTGAAAATCTGAAAACAGCCTGTATCAAGGTGGTCGTGGTTTGCGCCCCAGTACTCACCGATTTTGAAAAGAATGTGAGTATCTCCGTCCCTGAAAACGGTTTCGCCCACAGGTGAGCCGAAGTAAACGCATTTTTTTGAAGCTTCCGCACCGCGCGGCTCAGTAAAACGGTCAAAAATCAGCAGGCTGACCGCCGAAAAAAGTCCCTCGCCCCATGAGCTTTCGGAGTAAAAATCCATTCCCGAATGAACGGGAAGCATATATTCGCGGCACAGACCGTTTCTGAAAAGGCGGCGCATATCCTCACGCCCCGTCAGAGCATATCCGAAAAAGAACGGTACCGTGAACGGCGCGCGGCGGTTGTATTCGCCTTTGTTCTCGTTAAAATCGTCGCCGAGACGAACCTGCGCACCGTCGGGACGGGTCATACAGGTGAACCATTCCGCTGTTTTTTCGAGACAGTTGAAAACACCTTTTCCGCTCATAGCACGGAAAATCAGTTCCGCCCATGCAAGGCTTACCCAGCGGTAGCTGCCGTAGCTCGGTCCCTGATTATGCGCTCCGTTTCCGAGCAGGCGGCGCACGGGTTCAATGTAATCGTCAATTATTCTGCCTGCGCAGAAATCGTAGATATCGGGTCTTTCGTCATAAACCGCAACTGAAAAAGCAAGCAGGTCGCGAAGCAGCTGCGCTTCCGTTCCGTGTCCCGAAACAGGCGACTGCTTTGAAGGAGGATAACCCATTTCAAAGTAATCGGCGGCAATTTCTTCGCACCTGCCGATAATTTTCTCTTTCTGTTCATACGAAAGATAATCAAAGCACCGGTCATAGACCTGCGCCGAAGTAAAAATCAGATGTCCTCCCCATCTTGCGCCCATGTTGCCCTTCAGCACTGTAAATGAATCAAGCAGCAGCATAAGCGAATTTACGGCCTTTTCAGCGCTTTCACGGTCACCGCTGAGCAAAGCACGGAAAGACAGCGCCTCGCATGCAAGCACCTCAGCGAGATTATATGTTCCGTATTCGGGCGTCGCTCCCCTGCCCGTTATCGGCAGGCTGCACAGCTCGTCAACAATCTCCTTCGCCTGCAGGTTTTCCGGCAATTCAAGGTTTTCCTTTATCCTCGGAATGTCGGATTTTCTCAGCATGAGCCTCGGATGCCCGGACGGCGGTGTGATATACGGTTTTCTGTACGGTGAATAAAGCATGCTTTTACCTCTCAGACATTGCAAAGGCGTTCTCCTGTGCAATCTCGTTATTAAGCTTTCCGGAGCAGTCAATAAAGCCGTGAGCCTCGCGAATAAGCGTCTCGGCAATAACGCTCCTCAAGTCAAGAGTCGGACCACCCATGTGTGGCATCATAATCAGATTCGGAGCAGAGAAAAGTCCGCAGTCGGGTGCGGGAGGTTCCTGCTCATAAACATCTAACACAGCACGGAAACGGCCGCCTTCAAGCGCCTTTATCAGCGCATTCTGGTCGATAACTCCACCCCGTGAGGTATTGACAAACAGAGCGTCCGGTTTGATTTTATCAAATAATTCAGCACCGATAAGCCGGTGAGTTCCCGAATTGAGCGGAGTGTGGACGCTGATGATATCAGATGAGGAGAAAAGCTCATCAAGGCTTGTCTGTGTTATTCCGAGGCGTTCCTTCAGCTCCGGGGGAATCGGCACAATATCATAAACAAGAAGCTTTACGCCGAACGGCTGAAGCATTTCGGCAAGATTCCCCGCAACTGCGCCAAAGCTTACAAGCCCAACCGTCTTACCGATGAGGCTCATATTCGGAGCGTTTTCGCATTTCCAGCGCCGGTTTTCCTTAAGTTCTGTACTGTAAAACGGAATATTGCGCTGAGCGGCAAGTATGTAGGCAAGAGCGCCCTCCGCGGTCGAACGGGCAAAAAATGCGTTGCCCGAAATAACTCTTATGCCTTTTTTATACATTTCTTCCGAAACAAACGGAGCAACCGTTCCGCAAAGATGAACAAGCAGTTTCAGATTCGGTGCGGAATCAAGCACGACCTTTTCAAGCCGGGGCGAATCCCAGCAGGTCATATATATATCGCTGTCACCGATTTGCCCGGCAACATTCTGCGCCGAAAGCTCACCGCTGATTTCACGGACTTCGCCGAAGCTTTTCAGCAGAGTCATATTCTTTTCGGTCAGGAAGGTCGACCTTGTTTCATCATTTTCTATCGCAATAAAGGTTTTCATAGCATAATCTCTTTGAATTTAATCAGAGCCTCTTCAATTTCGGCAAGCTCGGGATGCCATTTTTTCTCCCATTCAAGCGAAAAAGCTCCGCTGTAGCCGTCATTTAACATGTGTGAAACAATAGCCTTAATCGGGATATCTCCGTCACCCGGCAGGCAAAGCTTGCCGTTCTTTGTATCCTTTATATGAACGTGACGGATAAACGGACAAAATGCGTCATAGAATTCACGCCAGTTTTCTCCGTAGGTTTTCTGAGTGTGGCAGATATCCCAGATAAGTCCGAAATGCTTTTCATTTTCAAGAGCTTTTACAACGGGCATAAGCGCCTCAACCGTATTGAAATCACCGTGAACCTCAAGCAGAACATCAGTGCCGGCTTCATCGGCGGTTCTGCAAAGCATACTGATTCCGTCAATTACCCTTTGGGTGCTTTCGGCAGGGTTATCGCCCAAATTATTGCCGAAAACTCTTATTCCGCGTACACCAAGTTCGGAAGCTGTAAAAACAGCGGCCTTACCCTCACAAACAGCGCTTTCAAAATTATCTTTTTCATGGAATGAGCAGGATGTGCCGAGAATCAGCGGAGTTACACCTGCATTACCGAAGCACTCTGCGGTTGAATTTATTCTTTCTTCGCCGAAATCGGGAATAAGGCGGTTATCAAGAACGCCGCCTATCCCCCTTATTTCAAGCGCGAAAATTTCAAAACGGGTGCATAGCGCAAGAATCTCATCAAGATTTCTGTCACAGCAGCCGAGCGTGGAGAAACAAAGCTTCATAATCATTTTCCTTTTATTCGGCGGTTTCGCTGTCGCCGCTGAGCATTTCAATAAGCTCCGACATATCCTC
>JAZUDP010000014.1:0-7425 GCA_045639705.1 Acutalibacteraceae bacterium | reverse complement strand
AACTTGCTTATGTAATCAACTGTGTATTTAACTCCTGCCTTGCCTCGTTCTGTGTCAAAACGCCATGCGGCCGAATGAGGCTCAATTGAAAGACAGCCGTCATATCCTCTTGCATAGAGAGCCGCGAAGATTGAACCCCATTTGAGGTCGTCCATGCCTGCGGGCGGATCGTCAACGCCTCTGCCGCCTGTGCGGACTGTGCCCTTGATATGTACATGAGCAAAGCGGTCACCCCAGTCGGAGATTTCACGCATATAGTTTCTGTCCGCGTTGTAGCTGTGGGAAGCGTCAAACTTAATCATAAGCTCGGGCAGCTCGCCGAGAACAACCTTCCATGCGTCCATGTTGTTTACAAAGTTGTTCCAGTCGCAGTTGTAAACGGCAATCTTTGTGCCGGTATCCTTTGCCGCGTCAATCATTCTGCCGAAAATCTCAATAGCGGCGGTGTAGTTTTTATAAAGTGAAACGGAATCGTCGTAGTTGCAGCCGCAGACAAATGTGGGGCAGTTAACGGCAATTGCGTCGTCAAGATTCTGCTTTACAATAGCGAACTCTTCTTCGTTTACCTTGCCGCCCTTGTTCATTTCCGCGTTCCAGCGGCCGATTGAACCGAAGGTGAGTCCTGCTTCCTTTACATCGGCGGTGTACTGTGCCATTTTCTGTGTGCATTCAATGGAGTCTTTGTTGTCATTGTTGCACATTTCGATGAATGAAAGTCCGAGGCTCTTTACATAAGCAAGAGAGTCCTTTGTCGGACGGTTGTTAATCATACCGAGCTTCATCATAATTATTACCTCCAGAATTGGAATTAGCGTATCACGCTGATTATACTTTACCAAATTAAATCGGATTTTACAAGGGAAAGCCTTTGATTTTTTTTGAAAAAAGTGGTAATATAGTTCGTATTATTAGACAAAAGAGATGATAGTGTTGGAAAAACAAAAGAATTCTGCTGATGCGCAGTATATAAAAATGACGGAAACACCCGTCGGCAAGCTTATCCGGAGTCTTGCCGTGCCTACTGTTATCAGCATGATGATAAGCATGATTTACAACGCCGCCGATACATATTTTGTTTCTAAGCTGAGCCTTGAAGCAAGCGGAGCGACGGGAATTGTTTTTACCCTCATGGGAATTATCCAGGCGTGCGGCTTCACCTTCGGTCACGGAGCGGGAAGCAATATCAGCCGTCAGCTCGGAGCAAAGGATTTTGAATCTGCAAAACGGTACAGCTCCACCGCATTTTTCTACGCGTTTTTCGTCGGTCTGATTATAACGGTATTCGGTCTTATTTTCCTTGAACCGTTCATGAAGCTTATCGGCAGCACCGATACAATCCTGCCTTATTCAAAGATTTACGGAAAATACATTCTTATCGCCGCACCCGCAATGGCCTCGTCCTGCGTGCTTAACAACATTCTCCGTTATGAGGGCATGGCGAAGCTTGCCATGATAGGACTTACAACGGGCGGCGTGCTGAATATGATACTTGACCCGATATGCATTTTTGCGCTGGATCTCGGAATTGCCGGCGCGGGAATTGCCACGGCTGTTTCACAGTACATCAGCCTCAGCATTCTTATCAGCGTTTTCCTTATGAAGAAGACGCAGAGCAGAATTTCAATAAAATACATGAGCTTCAAGCCCTCGGTTGTCGGCAATATTGTCGCAACGGGCATACCCAGCTTCGCGCGTCAGTCCCTTAATTCGCTGTCAACAATGGTGCTGAATATCTGCGCCAAGCCCTACGGCGACCCGTGTATTGCCGCAATGGGAATTGTTTCAAAATGCTCCATGTTCATTTTCAGTGTCGCCGTCGGTATCGGACAGGGCTTTCAGCCCGTTTCGTCGTTCAACTACGGTGCGAAGAAGTATAAACGTGTGCGTGAGGGAATACTGTTTACGCTTAAATTTGATACGGTTGTTGTTGCAGTGATGTCGGCTGTAATGTTCATTTTTGCACCGACTGTCGTTTCTCTTTTCCGCTCCGAGGCGGAGGTTGTTGATATCGGCTCGCATGCGCTGCGTTTCCTGTGCGCCGCGCTGCTGTTCCTGCCTGCGATTATGATGGCAAACATGACCTTCCAGAGCGTAGGTCTTACGGGACGGGCGTTTTTCCTTGCCTGTGCGCAGAACGGACTGTTTTACATTCCGCTTATCATAATTTTCCAGAAGGTGATTCCGCTCGGAGTTCTGGGTATTGAAATCGCGCAGCCTGTCGCCTATGTCATGGCAGCGGCAGTTTCCGCACCGTTCCTTGCAGCATTCTGCAAGCAGCTGAAAACGAAGGAATAAGTATCGGATAAATTGGTATTTGCCGCAGGTACTGCGGATAAACTAAATAAAAGCATCATTTCCGCTCAAAACGAAACGGAAGTGATGCTTTTTTATTTACTGATTATTATCCGGCATTTCGGGTGGCTGAGCGTTTCCGTCAGGCTTCTGCGGAGCTTCGCCGTTCGGCATTTCGGGCGGTTGTCCGTTTCCGTCGGGCTTTTGCATACCGCCCATGCCTCCGCCTGCGCCGATGATTTCCATAACATCCTCAAAGGTGGCGTCATCGTCAAGCGCGGCAACCTTTTCCTTAAACTCTTTTATATCGAAGTTTTCAGGCTGGCCGCCGAAGCCCTGAGGCATACCTTTTTCACCTTCGGGCATTCCGCCGCCCGTGCCGCCTGTTTCTCTGAATACCGAACCGGCGGTGTAGGTCTGTTCTTTGCCGTCAATTATGATTTTACCTGAATTGTAGTATATTCCGTCCTCGGAATCCAGCGCGCTGTCAGGTGCGGTTATACCGTTTACCGAAACCGTGCCTCCGTTAATTCTGATAAATCCGTTGGAGTCTACGCCATCACCCTCTGCGCCGAGAGCGGCATTAATTGTAACATCTCCGCCGTTGAAGCTGACAACCGAAACGTTGTCCTCGTTGACATTTATGCCGTCATCCTGCGAGCTAATTGTAATATTGCCGCCGTTGACCGAGAGGTGAAGCTCGCTGTCAAGTCCCTCAAAACCGCTTGTGACCGTAAGCTTGCCGGTGTTCTTTTCCTCACCGCTGATGTTCATGCTTACATAGGAATAGAATGCGGCGTCAATTTTTCTGAGCTTCTTCTGAACCTTGATTTCGTCCTTTGAGTCCTCATCCTTATACTGGGTTTTCAGCATTCTGAAGATATTTTTGCCGTCAACGCTGTTTTCGGTTCCGTCCGCAATGATAACCGAAACGCCCGCGTTTGCAGTGTCAACCTCTGCGGTGTGCTTCTCGGCGTCTTCCCATGCGTTGTCGCATTCATATGCGCTTCTGAAAACAATTGCGGGAGCGACAGTGCATGCTATATCCGTTCCGTTGAGAACAACCGTGACCTTCGCGTTTTCATCGGTGAAGGTTTCGTCCTCATCACCAAGATCAACAAGCACCTGTCCGTTCCATTTGCCCTCAAGCACATATGTGCCCGCCTGTGTGATATGCAGAACCCTGTTTTTTGCCGCTTCTTCCTCCGAGTGCATCATATCCGACGGGAACTGCGCACCGAGATTGGGAAGAGTTGCAAAAATATAATCGTTATGCTCGCCGTCGGTATAGTAGTAAGCCCACTCGTTCTCGCCGTCGTATTTTACATTTTCAAAGCCGTCCTGTTTAAGCTCCGGGAAGTAATACAGCTCGCTGTCAATGTAAGCCGCCGCATCTGTTTCGGGCTTTGTGCCTGTGTAGTATTCGGCAGGCGCATTTTTAACCTCATCGTGCGAAACGGACGGGTCGCAGTGCCATGTGTAATCGAACGCTTCAATATCTGCGCCGTCAAGCTTTGCTGTGTTTTCTGACATTACTATTTTTTTTGCGTCGGAATATTTTTCTTCCGACATCTGTGTTTCGTTTTTGCCGCAGGCGGAAAATCCTGCCAGCACGGTTACTGCCGTCAGTGCGGCAACTGCTTTTTTCAAGTTCATTATAGGTAATCCTTTCCTGTTTGATGCGTTAATGATACCATACATTTTCGCTGAAATGTTAGATTTTTAATAAAAAATCTGTGAATAAAATGATAACAAAAGCCGCCCTTAAGGGCGGCGCAAATTTAAATCTTAATTCTTAATTATATCAATTATCCACGCAAACGGCAGAATAACATCAGCTAATGCAAAACGAACTGCCTGAAGAATCGCAAGGAAAAACGCTTTTGTTTCGCTGCATTCACGGTAGGTTTTAATCTCCGTTGCGGCTAAATCCGATTCAAACTGAGCTTTTGTGTCCTTTCGCGTTGAAAGCTTTTTGTATTCCGAAGCGTTGTTCTTCAGCTTCCAGTATCTCCATGCAAGCTCCGAGTTTCTGACATTATCAAGTGCGCTGCCCGACGCTGCAGCTTCTGCGTCTGCCCACAGCTTATCGCATTTCGCAATGTCTTTCCCGGTAAGCCGGCAGGTGGTGTTCATGGATGTGTATATGCTGAGATGTCTGGCGTCGGCTTTGTCGGTTATGATGTCAATAAAATCGCCGATATATTTGCCGCCGTTGCCGTAGTATGCGTTGAGAAAAGCTTCTCTCTCAGCTTCAAGGTCGCAGTAGGGGTCCTGCATAAGTCTGCAGATAAGATATGCGCGAAGCTCGCCGAATTCGGTATCGACGGGACTCATCTGATAATTGCCTTCCTCATAGATTCCCTTGACATTGTTCTCATAGAAGAACTGCATGTTTTTCTGCAGAGTGCCGAAATTGGGGAAAATACCTATATAATTGGTAAAGTTTGTAACATAGTCCCAGATATAAAGTCTGTCGCAGATTTTTGCCCAGTCCTTAAGGTCATTGGCAAAGCCCATATTCCATACGCAGCTCTTATCCTCAAAATCATGCGAGAAGCAGCACTCAATTGAGCAGAGTCTGATAATAACATTGTCCTCGGGTACGATGTTCTTCGGAGCGGAACGGGTATACATATAAGCGAAGGTATCAATGGCAACATTGTCGTATCCGTGTTCCTTTACGGAGCGGGCAACGGAGTTGACAAATTCAAGATTAAGGCCTGAGATGCTGCCGTACTTTACATATTTTGCAGCGCATCGCGGGCAGGTGCAGAAGAAAATATTGTCGTTCTGCGTGAGCGAAACAATCTGCAGGTCGGCCTTCGGATTGTGTTTTTCCTCAAGCAGGTCAAGAACCTCCTGTGTGACGATTTCAAGCGTCTTCGGGTTTGAAAGACAGAGGGATTCCTTGTTTCTTACACATGCGCTCAGAGCAAAGCAGTCGGGGTCGCTCTCAAAGTATTTGTCCTTGCTGCAGAACTGATTTGTATATGTATGGGCGAAGCCTGAAATATATTCCGTGCCGCCGCCGAGGTCCGCGGGAATGTCGCGGTATTCCGTGCCCGAAATGCCGTTGAAAAGCGAATAATCGAGGTCCTTCGGGCTGTACCAGTCAGTGTCTGTCATTTCAAAATAGGGAGTATAGACGTAATTCACATTGAAAGGAACGGTGATTGATTTCTTTTCTTTAACGGCAAGAGTTGATGTGTAGTATGTCAGACCGCCGTATTCGTGCAGGAACGCGCAGATTCCGTCAACTGTATTTCTGAGAGTTGAGCCGCTGATGCAGATGTTTTTACGGTCAGATGTAATCTGATATCCCGCATTGAGCGACGGATTGATTTTCAGAACGATACAGCCGTCTGACGAGGCTGTATTTTTTGAAACAGTCAGCTTATAGCCGCAGATTTCATTTATATATCTGTTAAGATAGTCTGCCGCTGCGGTAAGGCTGCTGTCGCTGCCGATACAGATTGCATAATTCCTGTTTACCGTGATTTCCGACGAAGCTGCGCTGACGGGAATAATTCCGGTTACCGCAATGCACAGTACAACGCACAGAACCTTTTTGAAAATACTTTTAAACATTTACGACCCTCCTGAGCTTTTCTTTTTGCATATTTTATCACACGGAAAAATTACAATCAATAGATAAGAAGTATTTTTATCTGTACTTTTCTGTCTGCTTGACAAATTAAGGTCGGTTTGCTAAGATAAAGAAAAAATCAACTGAGGTGACATTATGATTATCTTAACCGATATTGTCAGAAAGCTTTTCAGTATATACTGTGCGCTCTGCACTCTGCTTATGTCCACAGCACCGGGCGTGCAGATTGATGTTGACCACAGCAGGGACAACACGAATTACCCCTATGTTTTTGTTCACGGCTATTTCGGCTGGGGCGAATATAACGAAGCGAACGACAAATACGCCTACTGGGGCATGAGTACAACGGACGAGATTGAAACCTTCAACAAGAGCGGCTTTACTGCTGCCGCGGCTGATGTTGACCCTGTCGGCAGCGCATGGGACAGAGCCTGCGAGCTTTACGCTCAGCTGACGGGAACAGCCGTTGACTACGGCAAGGCTCACAGCGAAAAGTACGGTCATGACCGCTACGGCGAGGACTACACAGGCAGACCGCTTATTGACAAATGGAGCAAGACCGACAAAATAAACATTGTCAGCCATTCCTTCGGCGGCCCGACATGCGCGCTGTTTGCATCGGTTCTTGAATACGGCGCAGAGGAGGAAATCGCGGCAACAACCGACGGTACGCTTTCACCGTTCTTCAAAGGCGGCAAGGGCAGCTGGATTTACTCCATAACAGGCATTGCGGGCGCATTCAACGGCACATCAATGTGCATTATCGCGGAAAAGGTTGATACATTCTTCAACGGCCGCAAGGTTGAGGGCGACAACGGACTCTATGACATGAATCCCGATAACGCTGCAAAACTTAATGAAAAAATAAAGACAGTTGACAGTATTTATTATTTCACCGTACCGTGCTGCACATCAAAGGAAATCCTTTGCGGAAAGCTTATTGTTCCTCAGATTACAAAGACCGACCTGCAGTTCGGACTTCCCGCAATGATTATGAGTAATATGAACACAGTCACTGACGGCGGAATCGTTATTGACGACGCATGGAAGCTGAACGACGGCATAGTAAACACGGTTTCCGAAATCGGACCGTTCAACGCGGAGTTCAATTATGTTGAAGCAGCGCCGTCACCCGAGCTTGCGGCAGACGGCTTTAACACAGGTGTGTACAATGTTTTTGAAACCTACAACGGTTCTCATATGTCGCTTATGGGCAATATGACAATTCCCAATCCCGAGGGACAGGAGTATCTGCTCAATGTTCTTCAGATGGTAAACGCACTGTAAAACAGGATAAAAGGAACCCTGCTGAGCCGAAAGCTTTGCAGGGTTTTGTAATTGTTTACCGCTCAGTTTTCAATTAATAAATTACAATTTATCGCTGAGTTTGGTATAGCGGTCAGGCTCCCTTGTGTAAAGGGAGCTGTCGAGCGAATGCGAGACTGAGGGATTGTCTAAACTCGTTTTCTTGATAATCTATCTGCTATTCTTTTTTACAATCCCTCCGTCACGGCTTATGCCGT
>JAZUDP010000013.1:0-5631 GCA_045639705.1 Acutalibacteraceae bacterium | reverse complement strand
CCGTATAAATTCATCAAACTTTGGCGGGCGACCGCAGGTCGCCCCTACAAATTATCTCCTTAAACAAAGATAGAATTTACACTATTTTAAGAAAATCAGCGTAAGCCTTTTCCCATTCAGCTGTTTCTTTGGGTTCGTATGTCTTAAGCTCGGAGGAGTCGGCAACAATCTTTCTTGCCTGACCGATGCCCTCAACGCTGCCGTCGGACATAAGCTGAACAGCTATATTGCCCATGACCGTTGCCTCAATCGGGCCCGCCTTTACGGTACGGTTGCAAGAATTTGCGGTAAGCTGACAGAGAAGTCCGTCCTTTGTGCCGCCGCCGATAACGTGGATTACAGGATAATCCTGTTCAGTGCATTCGCGGAGCTTTTCGAATGTAAGCCTGTACTTCATTGCAAGGCTCTCGTAGATGCAGCGCATAATTTCACCGACTGTTTCGGGAACGTACTGACCTGTCTTTCTGCAGAACTCCTGAACACGCTTCGGAATGTTGCCGTGAGGCACAAACTCGGGTGCGTCGGGGTCGATAAAGCACTTGAACGGCTCAGCCGCAAGGGCAAGCTTTTCAAGGTCGGCGTAGGAATAATCCTCGCCCTGTCTCTGCCACTGACGGCGGCTCTCCTGAATGAGCCACAGACCGATAATATTCTTAAGGAAGCCCGTTGAATCGTCAAAGCCGCCCTCGTTGGTAATGTTGATATTCATCGAGGTTTCGTTGACAATGGGCTTCGGAAGTTCTGTGCCGAACAGCGACCATGTGCCGCTTGAAAGGAAGGCGAACCTGCCGTCCTCACAGGGAACTGATGTGATAGCCGACTGCGTATCGTGACCGCATACGGAGATTACGGGAACGGGGTCAACGCCGCATTCCTCGCAGACCTCGGGTGAAAGCGTGCCGAGAACCGTACCGGGTTTTACAAGCGGAGCAAAAAGGCTTTCCTTGATTCCGAAAGCGTCAAGAATTTCCTTTGACCATGAATTTGTTTTAAGGTCGATAAGCTGGGATGTGGAAGCGATTGAATATTCCGCGCACATCTTGCCCGTAAGCATATATGCGAACAGGTCGGGCATGAAGAGCATTTTGTCCGCTCTTTCAAGCATCCACGGTCTGTATTTTTTTAGTGCGATAAACTGGAACAGCGTGTTCAGCTCCATGAACTGAATACCCGTTATTCCGTAAAGCTTTTCCTTCGGCATTGTCTTGAACGATTCCTCGACAAGTCCCGCTGTACGGGTATCGCGGTAGTGAATCGGGTTTTCCATAAGTCTGCCCTCGGAGTCGATAAGTCCGAAGTCAACACCCCATGTGTCAATACCGATTGAGTCAAAGCCGCCTGCCATGCGGGCTTTTATAATGCCCTGCTTGATTTCGTGGAAAAGACGGAGAACATCCCAGTATACGGTTCCGCCCACGCTTACAGGGTCGTTTGAGAAACGGTGAACCTCCTCGAGGGTGATTTTACCGCCGTCAAACTGTCCGATTATGGCTCGTCCGCTTGAAGCGCCGAAGTCAAAAGCAAGAACTCTTTCAGTCATTGATAACTACACCCTTTTGAAGAATAATGTTTGCATAAATTGCGGTTTCACCTGTTGCGATAATGGCAAAGGCATTCTTGGCCTTGTCATAGAAATCGAAGCGCTCAACAAGCTCAATGCCCTTGTCGCCCTCGTTCTTCTTAATGATTTCCTTGTATGTTTCCCAGATTTCGGGACGGTTGTCGGGGTCGCCGTTGTCCATAAGACTTACGGGGTTTTCAACATAAGTATCAAGCGGCATAAGCTTGAGAACAGCGTCAAGAATTTCGGGAACACCGTGTCCGTCACAGCGGATAAGGCGCTTCGCGTTTGTCTTTGCGGGGAAGTTGCCGTCGCCGATTACAAGGTAGTCGCCGTGGCCCATTTCCATAAGTGTTTTCAAAAGCTCCGGTGAAAGCACGGAGGGTATGTTTTTAAGCATTTTAAAGCACTCCAATCAAGTATATTAAGGCACATTATACCTATACATTGGTATTATACAATAAATAAATGCAAAAATAAAGTAAATTGCTTGAAAAACTTGCATAAATTTGGTTTAATGTTTTTAGCAATTGATATGGAGTGATATTGTGTTTGCAAAGGTTAACAGTATGGGCATCTACGGCATGGAGGTTTTCGCCGTAAGCGTTGAAGCCGACATTTCGTCGGGTCTGCCGAGAGTCGATGTTGTCGGTCTTCCCGATTCCGCCGTAAGCGAATCAAAAGACAGAGTCCGTGCGGCGATAAAGAACCGCGGTTTTGACTTTCCCGTAAGCAGAATCACCCTCAACCTTGCCCCTGCCGACAGGCGCAAGGAGGGTCCGATTTATGACCTCGCAATTCTTATCGCGCTTTTGCAGGCCTCTGAGCAGATAAACGTTAACACCGACGGCTACGCGTTTCTCGGCGAGCTGTCGCTCGACGGTAAAATCCGTCATGTCAACGGTGTTCTGCCGATGGTTATCGGCGCAAAGCAGTTCGGTCTGAAGGGAGTTTTTGTTCCCGAAGAAAACGCAAACGAGGCCGCTGTTGTTGAAGGAATGAAGGTCTATCCTGTTTCGGATGTTCTGCAGGTAATTGACCACCTGAGCGGTCTTGCACCGATTGAGCCTGCCGTACCGAATAACACTAATGAACAGGACAGCTTTCTTTATATGCCCGACTTTGCCGATGTCAAGGGTCAGTTTGAGGCAAAACGTGCGCTGGAGGTTGCGGCCGCAGGCGGTCACAACACGCTGATGATAGGCAGTCCGGGTACGGGCAAGAGTATGCTGGCGAAACGCATTCCGTCAATTCTGCCGTCAATGACATTTGAAGAAAGCCTTGAAACAACAAAAATCTACTCCATAGCGGGCGCGCTCAGAGGCAAATCTCAGCTCATTACCGAACGCCCGTTCAGAAGTCCGCACCATACAGTTTCAACCGTCGGTCTTTCCGGCGGAGGAGCGATACCGAAGCCGGGTGAAATGTCGCTTGCGCACAACGGCGTGCTGTTTCTTGACGAGCTGCCCGAATTTTCAAGGCAGGCTATGGAAATAATGCGTCAGCCGCTTGAGGACGGTAAAATCACGATTTCCCGTGCGTCGGGTACCTCAAGCTATCCATGCTCGGTTATGCTTGTCTGCGCCATGAACCCGTGTCCGTGCGGATATTACGGTCATCCGACAAGAGAATGCACCTGCCGCGAGGGTGCGGCATCAAAATATCTTTCAAAGGTCAGCGGTCCCCTGCTTGACAGAATCGACATTCACATTGAAGTGCCGCCCGTGGACTTTGAAAAGCTTTCCGACGACACGCGCGGCGAAAGCTCCGCCGAAATAAAGAAGAGAGTTGAGGCGGCAAGAAAAATTCAGCAGGAACGCCTCAGGGATACAGCAGCAAACTGCAACGCGCAGATGAATTCCGCCATGACGCGTGAATTCTGCAAAGCGAGCGACAAGGCAATGTCCATGCTTCAGATGGCGTTTGACAGGCTCGGACTTTCCGCCCGCGCATACGATAAGATTCTTCGCGTTTCAAGAACAATTGCCGACCTCGACAATTCCGAAATCATTGAGGCAACACATATAGCGGAAGCGATTCAGTACCGCTCACTTGACAGAAAATTCTGGACAAGATAAAAATATAATAAAAAGAAATGTCATTCTGAGGAGGAACGGCACGGAATCTCTTATAAGCTGAGATTCTTCGCTTCGCTCAGAATGACATTTATTTTATTAGAATTTATTTATCCTCTTCCTTGATTGCAATTCCGAGTTCGTCGAGCTGAATTGTATCAACGTTTGCGGGACAGCCTGTCATCGGCTCGCTTGCGTTCTGTACCTTCGGGTATGCAACAACATCACGGAGGCTCTCACAGCCGAGCATCTGCATAACAAGACGGTCAAGGCCGATACCCATACCACCGTGAGGCGGTGCGCCGTAGCGGAATGCGTCAAGCAGATAGCCGAACTTTGCATAAGCTTCTTCCTGTGTGAGGTTGAGAAGTGAGAAAATTCTGCTCTGAAGGTCGGGATTTGTGATACGGATTGAACCTGATGAAAGCTCAATACCGTTAAGAACAAGGTCGTAAGCCTTTGCGCGAACCTTCGCCTTATCTGTTTCAAGATATTCGAGGCACTCGTCCATGGGAGCGGTGAACGGATGGTGCATTGCAACCCATGTCTGTGCGTCCTCGTCCCAGTCAAAGAACGGGAACTCTGTAATCCAAAGAAGATTGTACTGACCCTCGGGGATAATGTCAAGCTTTCTTGCAACCTCCTGACGGAGTGCGCCGAGAGCTGAGAATACGATTGAATTCTTTGCGTCGCCGACGATAAGAACTACATCGCCTGCTTCTGCGCCTGCTTTTTCAAGGATAGCCTTCATCTCGTCCTCTGTAAGGAACTTTGCAAATGAAGATGAAACCGTGCCGTCCTCGCCGAGTCTTGCCCATGCAAGTCCCTTTGCGCCGTTGCCCTTTACGCTTTCGGTAAGCTTGTCTACTTCCTTGCGTGTAAGGGTTGAAAATGCCTTCTTTGCTGTAATACCGCGAACCGAGCCGCCTGCCGCAACAGCATTGCTGAATACGCCGAAGCCGCAGTCCTTAACGATATCGCTGAGGTTGTAAAGCTCCATGCCGTAACGTGTGTCGGGCTTATCCGAGCCGTAACGCTCCATAGCATCCTTGTATGTAAGACGGGGCAGCGGAGGTTTGTTATCAACACCGAGTGCCTCTTTGAATACTCTCTTCATGTAGCCCTCGCCGATTGCGAGAACATCCTCCATGTCTACGAAAGACATTTCAAGGTCAATCTGTGTGAATTCGGGCTGACGGTCTGCACGGAGGTCTTCGTCACGGAAGCAGCGTGCAATCTGCATATATCTGTCAAAGCCCGCAACCATTGAAAGCTGCTTGTAAAGCTGAGGTGACTGAGGAAGCGCGTAGAATGAACCGTTGTGAATACGGCTGGGAACAAGGAAGTCTCTTGCGCCCTCGGGAGTGGAACGGATAAGAATGGGAGTTTCAATCTCGATAAAGCCGTTCTCATCAAAATAGTCACGCGTGATTTTGCAAATCTTGTGACGCATGATGATATTCTTCTGAAGGTCGGGACGGCGGAGGTCAAGATAACGGTACTTAAGTCTTGTAAGCTCCGAGGTCTGGCAGTTTTCAACGATTTCAAAGGGAGGGGTTTCGCTCTTGCCGAGAACTCTCAGGTCCTTGACGTCGATTTCGATTTCGCCTGTGGGGATGTCCTTGTTCTTTGAGGAACGCTCACGGACAACGCCCTTTGCCATAAGTACAAATTCACTTCTTGCGCCGAAAGCCTTGTCGAAAATCTCCTTGTCCGTGTTCTCGTCAAAAGCAAGCTGAACAATGCCTGTTCTGTCACGCAGGTCAATGAAAATCAGTGAACCGAGGTCACGCTGACGCTGTACCCAGCCTGCAACCGTAACTTCCCTGCCTGCATCGCCTATACGCAAGTCACCGCAGTAATCGGTGCGTTTTAATCCTGTCATAAAATCCATTACATTATGCCTCCTAAAAATTTGCTTATATCAACGGCTTGAGAGTCGCTTACTATATCCTGAAGTCCGCTTGCCGCACTCTGGAGCGACAATTCCATAAA
>JAZUDP010000012.1:0-6946 GCA_045639705.1 Acutalibacteraceae bacterium | reverse complement strand
ACAAGGTGCGTCGGGGACGCCGCGCCCTACAGGCACTCCGACGGCTCGCGCAGGGCGCCGGGAATCTGATTATCGCCAGCCCGGCGAACGGCCGCAGGTACTGCGGAAAAATATACGTTGTATAACTCCTTATAATATTGTATAATAATGCTATTACCTTATAAGGTCGTGATTTTATGATACAGAAGCTTATATCCGCCATGCCTGCCGGGCTTGACGGAATGCTCATTCTCTCCGAGGTTAACCGCAGATATTTCACGGGCTTCCCGTCAAGCGACGGCGTTCTGCTTGTGACGCGCGGCGGTTCCGTTTTCCTCACGGACAGCAGATATATTGAAGAGGCGCAGAACAGGGTTAAATGCTGCGGCACTGCCGAGCTGAAAAACGCAAAGGAACAGCTGCCGGAATACTGTGAAAAATTCGGATGCAGGGTACTCGGAATTGAGGGCGACAGAATATCTGTCAACGAGCTGAAGGCATACCGCGCAATGCTGAAGCCGGTCACGCTTACTTCACATAAAACGGATGAAATAATAAACGGACTGCGTGCGGTAAAATCGGAAGAGGAAGCCGCAAAAATCAGAAAGGCGCAGTCAGTTGCGGAAAAAGCTTTTGAGCATATTCTCGGTTTCATCAAAGAAGGAGTTACGGAAAAAGAAATTGCCCTTGAACTTGATTATTTCATGCTCAGAAACGGCGCGGAGGCCCTTTCGTTTGAAACAATCGCCGTCAGCGGAGCAAATTCCTCAAAGCCTCACGGTGTGCCGACGGATAAAAAAATTCAGCGCGGCGATTTTATCACAATGGATTACGGCGCGGTTTATGACGGATATCATTCCGATATGACGCGGACTGTTGCGGTCGGAGAGGTAAGCACAAAGCAGGCTGAGGTCTACAACACCGTTCTGAAGGCGCAGCTGAACGCGCTTTCCGTTCTGAAAGCGGGTGTTAAATGCTCTGACGGTGACAAAGCGGCAAGAGATGTTATTGACAATGCGGGGTACGGAGAATTTTTCCGCCATTCCACGGGTCACAGCGTGGGAATTGAGATTCACGAAGCGCCGAATCTGAGTCCGAGGTCGAAGGCTGTTCTCAGAGAGGGAAACATTGTCACAGTCGAGCCGGGTATATATATTCCGGGTGAATTTGGCGTCAGAATCGAAGATATGGCTAAAATTGACAGATTCGGTTGTGAAAATTTAACAAAAATATCAAAGGAACTGATTGTATTATAGGTTTTGGTGCGCATTGACCAAAAGGTTACAATATGTTACAATTTGTTACACAGATTGTAAGCGAGAGGAATTTATTACCTATGGTCAATACAGGACGATCAAAAAAAATACGCGAAATCGCAGTTTCTGCAATAATGATTATTGCTCTTATATTATCACTCGGCGTTGCCGCAGGCGCGGAAACATACAGGGCTGTTGAGCTTAAGGTTCCCCGTGTAAGCCAGCGTCCGGGCATCGGTGACTGTGCTATTGCCTCCATGGCTACGGTTGAGGCTTACTGCCACGGTCTGCCGTCAGGTGATTACAATTCAACGGCGTACAAGGCCGTTTATTCCGCGAACGGATATTCAATCAGCGCAAACTGGTCACAGCTCGGCTTCAACGCTGTTGACAGCTTCAGCATGCAGACCCTGTACAATCAGCTTAAAATGGGTTATCCCGTAATTGTACACAGAACATCCTCGCATTATTCCGTTGTTTACGGCTATGACGGAAGCACATCGTCGCTTGAGATGTCAGGCTTTATGATTGTCGATGTTGACGATTCATACAACAGCAAAACAGCCTACAAGCGTCTTGATAAGTGGAAGGGCAGCTACAGCCTTGACAGAATGGTTCTCCGTCTTGACGGACTTAACATTTCATCCTCTTCGCTTAAAATCAACGGCAATCACCCCGCGGCATATACTGCAAAGGGAGAGAAATTCACTCCCTACGGCAGAGTTATTTCAAACTGCAATATAACAAATGTAACGGTTTCGGTTATCAGTGCCGAGGGCAAAACCGTTCAGACCTATACAGCAGCTCCTAACGCGAAAAGCTTTGCAATATCGCAGGCGGGCAGCAAGATAAATATTTCTTCGCTTTCAAACGGAGCGTATGCTTACAGAGTTTATGCAAAGGACGCTTCGGGCGCGTCTAAAACCGTCAGCTTCAATTTCGGTGTGGGCGTTGCTCCCGCTCCGATATCGGATGCAAAGACCGAACCCGAAGAAACTACAACAAAGGCACCTGAAATCAAAAAGGTTGAATCATATAAGGTTGTTATCAATTCCGACCCGTCGCTTAATATCAGAAAGAGCGCAGATGCCTCTTCACAGAAGCTTTCGGCTATTCCGAACGGCGAAATTGTCGAAATAACCGCAGAGTGCGGCAGCTGGGGCATGACAAGCTATAAGGGCTATGCAGGCTGGATATGCCTTGATTATGTTCAGAAGTATACCGAGCCGAACCCGACAGTTGCATCTGAATCTGTTGTTACTTCTGTTTCCGAGAATGCAAGATACGCAAGAGTAATTGAGGAGACAGAGATTAAGAGTACAAAGTTTATCTTTTCTTCAAGCGTCGGTCTGATTCCGCAGGACGCGGTTATCAGAGTTACAGGCGTTGAGGGCGACTGGCTCAAAATTATGTATAACGGCAAAGAAGGATACATAATGGTCAGCAGCTGTATTGCCGATCTGTTTGATATTGACGGAAACGGCACAGTCAATTCCTCAGACGCACTGTGCGCACTTGAGGTTTCAATCGGCAAGAGAATTCTTACGGAGACTCAGTTTAAAATTGCCGATGCCAACGGCGACGGTTCAGTCAATTCGTCCGACGCATTGATTATTCTCGCTGTTGCAACGGGAGAAAAAACGTTTTAATCAGTAAAAAAAGTCCGTTTTTTTACGGGCTTTTTCTGTTTTTATTCGAAAACACTTGAAAAACAGAATGAAATAGTATAAAATAAAAACGTAAAAATGCATCAGAACGCCGTTCCGGCATTCCGGTGCTAAACGAAATATAAATCGGAGGAATTAATTTATGGTTTCAGCAGGTGATTTCAGAAACGGTGTAACATTTGAAGAGGACGGCAACGTTCTTCAGGTTGTAGAGTTCCAGCATGTTAAGCCGGGTAAGGGCGCAGCTTTTGTAAGAACAAAGACAAAGAATGTTCTTACCGGTTCAGTAGTTGAAAAGAGCTATAACCCCACAGCTAAGTTCCCTCAGGCAATTATTGAAAGAAAAGACATGGAATTTTCATACAGTGACGGCGATCTCTATTATTTCATGGATCCCGAAACATTCGAGCTTATTCCTATCAACAGCTCTGACCTTCCCGAGAACTTCAAGTTCGTAAAGGACGGCATGGTTTGCAAGATTCTTTCCTATAAGGGCAAGGTATTCGGCGTTGAGCCTCCCACATTTGTTGACCTTGAGGTTACAAAGACAGATCCCGGTTTCGCAGGCAACACAGCTACAAACGCTACAAAGCCCGCAACAGTTGAGACAGGCGCAGAGGTTAAGGTTCCTCTCTTTATCAACGAAGGCGAGAAAATCCAGATCGACACCAGAACAGGCGAATATCTCGGCAGAGCATAAGTCCTGCCACGAAAGGATGATTTTTAATGATGACAGTTACAGAAAAGGCTGCATATCTTAAGGGTCTTGCAGAAATGGCTCATTTTGACAAGGAAACAGACGAAGGCAAGCTTATCACAGCTATGATCGATGTTATTGATGAAATGGCTCTTTCAATCGCCGACCTTGAAGACGAAATTGCTATCCTTGAGGAAGAAATCGACGAAATCGACGAGGACCTCGGCGATGTAGAAGAATTCCTTTATGACGACGAGTGCGATTGCTGCTGCGACGATGACTGCGACTGCGATTGCGACTGCTGCTGCGATGACGATTACGTTGAGGTTGAGTGCCCTGTCTGCGGCGAAGTTATCTGCCTTGATGACAGCGTTCTTGACGAAGAAACAATTCAGTGCCCCGCATGCGGCGAAACACTTGAGTTTGAGTTTGACGACGAGTGCGACTGCGACGAGTGTGACGAATAATTATTTAACAGAAAGGGGTAACCGAAAGGTTGCCCTTTTGCTTTCTTTGGAGATTTAATATGAAGCTTGATGAAAAAACGGTAAAAAAGAATTATATATATAACGGCAGAATAATCAATGTGCGCCGTGACGACGCGGAGCTTCCCAACGGTCAGCCCTGTATCCGCGAGGTTGTGGAGCATCCGGGCGGAGTCTGCATTGCCGCGCTGACCGATGATGACGAGCTTATTTTTGTCCGTCAGTTCCGTTACCCTTATATGGAGGTTATCCCCGAGCTGCCCGCAGGCAAGCTTGAAAAGGGTGAGGACCCGTTCGAGAGCGGAAAACGCGAGCTTGAAGAAGAAGCGGGATGCACGGCGGCTGAATACAGAGACATGGGCAAGTTTTATCCGACGCCGGGATATTGCGGAGAAATCATACACCTCTACGCGGCAAAAAAGCTTACCTTCACAAAGCAGCATCTTGATGAGGACGAGTTCCTCAATGTCGAGAAAATTCCGCTTGACAGAGCGGTCGAAATGGTCCTTGCCAACGAAATCCGCGACGGAAAAACCCAGGCGCTTGTGCTTAAGGTCAAGGCGCTCAGAGATAAGGGGTTGTGGTGATGTCGAAGCTTATACTCGCCTCAGGCTCTCCGAGACGCAGGGAGCTGCTTGATACAGCGGGACTTGATTTTGATGTAATCGTTGCCGATGTGGATGAAAAAATCCCCGGCGGCGCGGAACCGCAGGAGGTTGTAAAATCGCTTGCCCTGCAGAAGGCGCAGGCAGTGGCGCAGATGTATCCCGACAGTACTGTTATCGGCGCGGATACGGTTGTTGTAAACGGCGGCGAAATCCTCGGCAAGCCGAAGTCGGAGAAAAACGCCGAAGAAATGCTTGCCGCACTTTCGGGAAAAAACCATAAGGTCTGCACGGGCGTTGCAATAATCAAAGGCGAAAAAATAAAGAGCTTCTGCGAAACAACAGAGGTTGAATTTCACCCGCTTACGGAAAAGCAGATAAGCGATTATGTGAAAACAGGCGAGCCCATGGACAAGGCGGGCGCGTACGGCATACAGGGAAAGGGCTGTGTGCTTGTAAAGCGAATCAACGGCGATTATTTTAATGTTGTGGGACTGCCCGTCTCAAGGGTTTACAGGGAGCTGGACGGTTTTGATGTCAGATAAATTTTCTGCTGTCAGGTTATAATATTAAACGAAAAACGGAGCCGAAATAAGCTCCGTTTTTAATGTTATTATAATGTTTTTATTGAGCCGACTGTATACTGAAGAATTTTCAGAGCATCACTTGAGTTAATTGTTTTGTTGCCGTCAACATCAGCGCGTGCCGTCTGATAGGCTGTGAGAGTTTTTCTGCCTACGGAGCATTGAAGAGCAAGCAGCGCGTCGCTTGAATTAATGGTTCCGTCGTTGTTGATATCACCCTTTATGCCGGGCGTACCTTTTACCGTAACGGGCAGCGTGATGGTTTCACCCAGGGCAACTGCTGTAACAGTTGCTTTTCCTTCACCGGTTGCAACAGCCTTTCCGTCGGAGATTTTTACAATTGTTTCATCCGATGAGGTCCATTCGCACAGTACACCGACATTAATATTTTCCATAACCCATGTGTGCTTCATTTTCAGTTCACCGGTTATTTCGGGAAGAGCGGCCGTTTTGTTTTTGCCCGTATCCTCAAGAACAACAGTCTGATTCGGGACATTAACCGTTTCAGAAAGAATTTCCGAATCGAGAACATCTACGGGAACAACAGCACTGGAATCGTTTGCCGCGGTTTTGGTTGTGCTGAGCGGTTCTCCTCTGAATTCCTGAACCCAGCAGGTGTAGTTTTTATACGTTGCGTATCCTATGCCTATTGCGCCGAAGTCCTTGTTAAGCATATTTCGTCTGTGACCCTGACCGCTGTAGTCCTCGTCGTTTTCCTGCCAGAGAACAAACGCCTGTGATGCCGTGGTGAGCGTATTTCTGGCTATTGCAATGTTTTCACCCGCGCCCGTGCTGCTTTCATAGGCGGTGAAGCAGGGCGTGCCGTCGGGTCTTGTGTGGCTGTAGGAAACTACAAGCTCAGCGGCTCTCTGCATGGCGGCTTTTTCAAGGTCATAGTCATAAACAATTTTTTTAAGACCTGTGCAGCTGACCTTCTTCGTATTGGTTTCGTTCCAGTACCACGCGTCGCTTCCCGTACGGAATTCATTTATCGCGCCGAGCATTGTTCTGGCTTCCGTCTGACCGTATATAACGGGAACGCTGACCCTGGTTATATGAGCCGCAAGGCTCTGCGTCATAAAACAGCTGAATACCATAATAACGGCGATAACAGCCGACAGGATTCTTTTTGATGTTTTCATTATAATTACCCCCTTTTTACTGATTATATCATTTTGGTTCCGAAAATACAATCTGTAAATGTAATAAAAAATATGTTTATAAATATAGTATGAGATCAGCACGCTGAATCGGAAAAAAGCTTATGGCGGGATAATTTTTACAGAAAAAATGGATTTTTTAAAAATACAACATTTATGCTGAAAGATGAAAGAGCAAGAATAAACACAATATGTAGTATATATAGACAATAGCTACAGCGAGATGGGGAAAAGAACGCCCGGTGGAGTTGAAAGTAGTAAAAAAAGATGAAAAAAAGATGAAAAAAAGTGTTGACAAAGGGAGGATGGTTTGATATAATAGCGGAGCTGTCTGAGAGAGACAGGGCCTGAACGCCCGGTTGATTGAGGAACAGCGGAGAATGCACCTTGAAAATTAAACAACGATGAAAAAGAAAACCCTTAAAGATTTCTTTAAAAGTTTTGCTAAAGCAGAACGTACAAACAGAATTCTGGTAAACGGAATTAAAAAGTCAGTGAATGACGAAATGAGCG
>JAZUDP010000011.1:0-4365 GCA_045639705.1 Acutalibacteraceae bacterium | reverse complement strand
AACCGCGGGACATGCCGTGGAAATAAGAGGCCTTTTAAGACTTTTATCTTTCAGCAGGCGTCTTGTTGCATCTGATATAATTTCCGCGCCGCGGGCAACCTCGAAAACATGGTCAAAGCCAAGCTCGAGAAGAGCCGTAAGCACATAGTTTATATCGGTAAGATTGTTGAACTGTCCGTACAGCGACGGAGCTGGGAGCGCAATTTTATATTTATAACCGTCTATTATTGAAAACGGGTCGCTTTTAGCGCTTTTGGCATGATGCGGACAGATGCGTATGCATTCGCCGCAGTCAATGCATCTTTCGGAAATAATTGTAGCCTTGCCATGGCGGACGCGGATTGCCTGAGTGGGACAGCGCTTTATGCAGTTCATGCAGCCGAGACATTTGTTTCTGTCAAGGCTTACGGAATGAAATACTGTTTCCATAGCTTACTCCTTCAAGTTTATTTGTTGAACACTTTCAGTGTGATTGTTGTTCCGACTCCGATTTCGGTTTCAATGTTCATTTCGTCGGTATATTTTTTTATGTTCGGAAGTCCCATACCCGCGCCGAAGCCGAGTGTGCGTACATTTTCGGGAGCTGTTGAATAGCCCTCCTTCATCGCAAGCTCGATATCGGGAATACCGGGACCCTTGTCAGCAAGAATGACAGTTATGCATTCGGGAGTGATAAGCGCGTCGATAACGCCTCCCTCTGCGTGGATAACCATATTGATTTCAGCCTCGTAAACAGCTATAGCGACATTTCTGATAACAGCGGGATTGAAGCCGAGGTTTTTAAGCGAGCGTTTCAGTTTACCCGAGGCCTCGCCTGCGCATGTAAAATCGTAGGCGTTGACATCATAATGAAGCTTAACCTCTTCCATTATTTTTCGCTGCCTCCCTTCAGACCGTTGGCATAAAGTCTGCCGCATGAGGTGAACATTTCGAGATTTGTTTTTATCAGAACGATTTCTCTTTCCTCCGCAAGGTCAATTATGCTCATGTCGGGGGACTTGCCTCTGACAAAAACGATGCACTGAATGTCCATCATCTCAGCCGTTCTTACAACCTGAGGATTCACAAGACCGGTAAGCAGAACCGCCTGTTCCTTTACAAAGGCAAGAACATCGCTCATCATGTCGCTGCCGCATGCCTTGAAAACCTCGCGGTCAAGAAAATCTTCTCCGTAAATTATTGTTCCGTCGAGTATTTCGACGATTTCTTTAACTGTCATTTTTATGCCTCCAAGAAAAGTATATTTTATTATATCATAAATCCGCTTAAAAATCTATATTAAATGTTTAATTATTTAATCAGAAATAATATCCTGCGGCGGACAAAAAGAAATGTCATTCTGAGCGAAGCGAGAAGCCCGGCAAGGTACTGAGTGCTTCTTCGCCGTTACCCGTCAGAATGACAGAAATTTCTTTGATTTTGTTTTATGCCTGCTGCTTTATCTGTTGAGGTATTTTTCAATGAAAAATCTCGGACGGCCTTTTGTTTCAAGATAAATCTTTCCGATGTATTCACCTACAACGCCTGTGGCAATAAGCTGAAGCGAACCGAAAAGCCATACCGAAAGGACAGTTGATGTCCAGCCCGGAACCGTATGATGCGTTGCGTGACTGATAAGCGCGTAAAGAGCAAAGATTATGCTGAGGATAAAAGCAAAAGCACCTAATGCGGTTATGAGTCTTATGGGCTTGATTGAAAATGAGGTGATGCCGTCAAAGGCAAAGGTAAGCATCTTTTTGAGCGGATACTTTGATTCACCGGCCATTCTCGGCGCGCGGTCATAGGTAACCTGAGCTGTTCTGAAGCCGACAAGCGGAACCATTCCGCGGAGAAAAAGATTAACCTCTTTGAATTCAAGCAGAGCCTCAACGGCACGGGAACTCATAAGACGGAAATCGGCGTGATTGTAAATTGTTTCAACGCCCATTGCGTTCATCAGCTTATAGAAGCCCTGAGCGGTGAAGCGCTTGAAAAATGTATCGGTTTCACGGGAGTCTCTTACGCCGTAAACAACTTCGGCACCGTCATAGTATTCGTCAACCATTTTATCAATCGCGTTAACATCGTCCTGAACATCGGCGTCAATTGTAACAATCATATCGCAGTCCTTTACAATTGTTGACATGCCGCCGAGGAGAGCGTTCTGATGTCCGCGGTTGCGCGAAAGCTTTACTCCGACAAAAATCGGGTCAAGCTCATGCAGACTTTCGATAATTTCCCATGTGTTGTCCTTTGAACCGTCGTCTACAAAGGCGACCTTGCTGTCCTCGCTTACCTTGCCGTCGTCAATAAGCTGACGAAGCTTGTCGCGGAACACTTTAGAAGAAAGAGGCAGAACCTCAGATTCGTTGTAACATGGTGCGAGAATGTAAAGAATTTTTTTGTTTTCCATATAGGTCACCATCCTTAAATCGCATTATAACATTACGGTAAAAATAATTCAAGTGTATTAAATATAATACGGTATAAAAATAACTGCTTTTTGTGTTGCATTATTTCTGAATTTAATGTATAATAAACTGATTATTGTTTAAAAAGAGAGGTGTTCCTTTTGGAAAGGAACCAACCGATAAAAAATTACAAAGTATCCGAAAAAGAACTCAGCAGGCAGAAGGAATACGCTGCTCTTGTTGATACGGTTCTTTCGTCAAGATTTAATAAAAAGCCGCTTGCTTTTGTGCATACCTACGGCTGCCAGGGAAATGTTTCCGACGGTGAAAGAATTAAGGGCATACTTGAAAGCCTCGGCTACGGATTTACGGAAAACATTGAAGAGGCAGACCTTATTCTTTACAATACCTGCGCTATCCGCGAGCATGCGGAGGACAGAATTTACGGCAATGTCGGTGCGGTGAAAAAGCTGAAAAAGCAGAAGCCCGGGCTGATAATTGCGCTTTGCGGCTGTATGATGCAGCAGCAGAGAGTTGCAGATAAGATAAAGAAAAGCTATCCTTTTGTTGACCTCGTTTTCGGTACGCACGTTATTCACAGACTTCCCGAGCTTATCTACCGTGTGCTTTGCACAGGCAGGAGAGTGTTTGAATGCCCCGAAAGCGACGGCGTTATTGCGGAGGATATTCCCGTTCACCGTGACGGTATTATCCGCGGCTGGCTGCCCATCATGTACGGGTGCAACAATTTCTGCAGTTACTGCATTGTGCCTTATGTCAAGGGCAGGGAGCGCAGCCGTGAGCCCGAGGCGATTATTGCCGAGGCAAAGGAGCTTATTGCTCTGGGCTGCAGGGATATAACCCTTCTCGGACAGAATGTCAATTCCTACGGCAAGAACTTCGACAGCGGCATCAATTTTGCAAAGCTTCTGCGTCAGATAAACGACCTTGAGGGCGATTTCATAATCCGTTTTATGACCTCTCACCCGAAGGACTGCTCAAAGGAGCTGCTTGATACAATGGCGGAATGCGATAAGGTTGCAAAGCATCTGCACCTGCCGTTCCAGAGCGGAAACGACCGTGTACTCGGTGAAATGAACCGCCGCTACACGCGTGAGCAGTATCTTGAACTTGCGCGTTATGCGCGCAGGGTTATGCCCGGACTTTCCATGACAAGCGATGTTATCGTCGGCTTCCCGGGTGAAACCTATGAGGAATTTAAGGACACGCTTACTCTTATTGAAGAGGTTCAGTTCACATCGCTTTACACATTCATTTTCTCGTCCCGTCCGGGAACAAAGGCGGCGTCAATGCCCGACCCGGTATCCCGTGAGGAAAAGGGGAAATGGTTTAAGGAGCTGACCGATTTACAGGAAAAAATCGCAGGCGAACGCACCGCGAAAATGAAAGGCGAAACCTATACGGTGCTTTGCGAGGGCTATGCCCGCGAGGGAATCCTTAACGGCAGAACACAGGGCAACATCATGATTGAATTCCCCGAGGTTGAAGGCAGAGATGTTATCGGACAGTTCTGTCAGGTTAAGGTTACGGACCCGCTGACATGGATAGTCAGAGGCGAACTGGTTTAAGGTAATAATAAAATTTATTATAAAAAAGATTTAAGGAGTTTTTTACAATGGACATTATTGAAATCACAAGACAGCTTGGCGCGGCAATTCAGCAGGACGAGCGTTACCTTGCTTTCCACGAAGCAAGAAAGGTAAATGAGGCAGATACAGACCTCAACGACCTTATCAACAAGATTCAGCTTATCCACATGTCATATCAGCATGAGGCTTCAAAGGACGATGCTGACGAAGAGAAGCTTCAGGCATACGACAAGGAGTTCACAGAGGTTTATCAGCAGGTTATGGCAAACGAAAATATGCAGAAGTACGAAGCTGCAAGACAGGAAGTTGACGAGAAGATGAATCACATCCCAGCTATTCTTTCTCTCTGCGTGCAGGGCGAAGAT
>JAZUDP010000010.1:0-3607 GCA_045639705.1 Acutalibacteraceae bacterium | reverse complement strand
TACACTCCTTCCGTTACGCTTTCTTGGCGTTAGCGATAACAACGATTCCGCCCTTGGGGCCGGGGATGGCACCCTTAACAGCGACGAGGTTGTTCTCAACGTCAACCTTAGCGATTGTCAAATTCTGAACTGTGGTGCGGTCTACACCGTAGTGGCCTGCAAACTTCTTGCCCTTGAATACTCTTGAGGGGCTGGAGCATGCGCCAAGTGAACCGGCATGTCTTGCAACGGGACCTGTACCGTGAGACTCTCTGAGTCTGCCGAAGTTCCAGCGCTTCATAACGCCTGCTGTGCCGTGACCTTTGCTTGTGCCGATAACGTCAACCTTATCGCCTGCTGCGAATGTGTCAGCCTTAAGGATGTCGCCAACGTTTACTTCGTCGATGTTCTCAAGACGGAACTCTTTAAGAACCTTCTTAGGTGCAACGTTGTTCTTGTCAAAGTGACCCTTCATAGGCTTGTTGACTTTCTTTGCCTTGATGTCGCCGAATCCAACCTGAACAGCTTCGTAGCCGTCGTTCTCGATTGTCTTCTTCTGAACAACAACGCAGGGACCTGCTTCAACGACTGTTACGGGAATTACATTACCCTTCTCGTCGAAGATCTGTGTCATACCGATTTTCTTTCCGATAAGACCCTTTTTCATATTGTTTTCCTCCTTATAGGTTATTGGTTGGCAACTGCGCCAACTTGACCTGGACGCGCAGATTAAAGTTTAATTTCGATTTCTACGCCTGCAGGAAGCTCAAGACCTCTCAGTGCATCAACTGTTTTAGCTGACGGTCTGATGATGTCGATAAGCCTTTTGTGTGTGCGCTGTTCAAACTGCTCTCTCGAGTCCTTGTACTTGTGAACAGCACGAAGAATTGTAACAACTTCCTTCTCTGTCGGAAGAGGAACAGGACCTGAAACCTGTGCGCCTGTGCGCTTTGCAGTCTCAACGATCTTTTCCGCTGCCTTGTCAACAAGGTTGTGGTCATAACCCTTCAGTCTGATTCTGATTTTTCCCTTTACTGCCATGATTTTGCCTCCTTAATAGTTTGGCGGGCAACGTTTAAAACCTACTTTTCACAACGTTTCCGGGTGTTCCGACCCTTCACATTTAAAAACCGGAAATGGGTTAGTTTCCGGGAATAGTGCATTTAGGTCTTAAACGCACTTACACACACAGCTTCGCCAAGGGTATAGCGAAACCGTCGTGCAGGTTATTAAATCGCCCGGTTTTAAATCGGACATACTCCGTGAAAATTCCCGACCTCAGAGGGTCGCCACCTCTCACATCAACGCATATCTACGCACTACTCTACATATTAATGTAGCATGCTTGAATATAGTACCACATGTCAACATAAAATGCAAGTGTTTTTTTTGAAAATTTTTCAAATTTTTTTCGGGCGTATTTTCGGGGATAAATTTCATTAAAAACACCGTTTTTTGTATACCTTTATAATATATAGCAATTCAGAGAATTTTGCAAGCAGTTTTCTGCCGGAAAACGCGGCTTTTTGTACCTTTTATAAATAATGTTGAATTACAGGCTGTTTTGTGTTAAAATCAGAATAAATCAAAGGAGGCAGAAAAATGAACATATCCAGAAGAATAATTTCGCTTTTCTTATGTCTTGCAATGATATTTGCGCTCGGCATTCCCGCTTTCGCTGCAGATGCGGCTGATTTGCCTTACGATGACAGTCAGTTCTTCGAATCCGGCGATTACACGATTCATTACCGTGTATGGGAAGCTGAAAATGAAAAAGGACAGGTTTTCATGATTCACGGGTTCGCCCTTTCCTCTTACTGCTGGGCTGAGCTTGCGAAAATCCTTGTTGACAACGGCTACACCTGTGTACTTGCTGACCTCCCCGATTTCGGATATTCAACAAGGGAAACCGCTGACATGGAGCTTCTCCCCCGTGAGGACATAATGCACGAGCTTATGGAGTACCTCAGTGACGACCCTTGGTACGTTGCAGGTCATTCAATGGGCGGCTACATAACCCTCAAGCTTGCCGAAAAATATCCCGACGATGTTAAAAACATTCTTCTTTACGGTCCGGCCGGTAACGACGGCACATCCGACATGCGCACGGCAATGATGACCAACAAGGCTTTTGTCGGCATAATGGGACCCGTTATGCAGCTCATGGGCAAGATAAAGCCGCTTGTCCGTCTGCTTCTGATTTTCGCGCTCTGGGATGTTAAGTACGCTTTCAGTTACGATGTTGCGGAAATCTGCAATCCGTATAAAATCAAAGGCACGGGCAAGGGCGCACTCTATTCCTTCTCAATGCTTCCGCCGACAGACTACGAAGCTGTAAAGAGCTTCAGTCCTGTTCTCTTCGTCAACGGCAGCAAGGACAAGGTCATCACCGACAGCTGGAGAGTGAATCTCCGCGCGTCTCTTCCCGAAGGCAGCGTTGATTATGTAGTTGAAGGCGGCGGCCACATGTTTATCGAAAACTGCGCGGAAGAAACAGCTCAGGTTACGCTTGATTTTTTAGCGGCAAACAGGTAAGGAGCAAAACATGAAAAATGAAAGCTTCAAGCGGCAGCTGAGAATACTGAAGCGCAAAAAATGGCCTGCCGCACTGGCAATTATTGTTGCAGTTTCGATTATTGCGGCTCCGATTGTCTCGGCGGTGTACGGGAATTACAAACGCTTCTCCGCCAAAAATCCGATACCGCTTTCAAGGTATGTCATTATCACTGCGGAAAGAGAGAAAATTCATCTGATTGCACACAGAGGATTTTCTTCTCAGGCTCCCGAAAACACAGTTCCTGCCATTGAAAAGGCCCGTCAATTCGGCTTTGATACAGCCGAAATAGATGTGCGGCAGACTCAGGACGGAGTATGGGTTGTTTCGCACGATGTGGATGTCAAGTCCATGACGGATAAAAAAGGCAGAATCTCGTCCATGACATACTATGACCTTGTGACCTGCACTGTTGACAACGGCGCCAAGCACAAAGAATATGACAGTCTTAAAATTCCGACGCTTGACCGTATGCTTAAGGCGTGCCTTGAGTATAATGTCAGACCCATGATTGAAATCAAAGACTACACCGAAAGCGGTATAAAAAGCCTGCTTGAAATAATCGATAAAAACGGATTCACGGAATCCTGTTCCGTTATCTCCTTCGACCGCAAAGCGCTTGAGCTTGTAGAAAAGCAGAATCCCGATATACAGCTTTATGTGCTTGCGGACAAGCTTACAAATAAGGAAATCAAAAAATGCCTTGCCGATACCGAAATCGGAGTGAGCTTCAACGGACACCGTAAGATTAACGACAGGAAAAAGATAGAAAAGCTTCTCGATGCGGGCATTCCCCTCGCCTGCTGGACGGTTGACGATGAAGACACCGTAAAGAAATATTTCGATATGGGTGTTACCGAATTTGTAACAAACAGAGTTTATCAGAAATAAAAAACACCGTTCAAAAGGGCGGCGCAAATTAGGGGTAAATCGTCTGAAAACGCATCTTTCAGCGAATAACTGCTAAGCGGGCAACATACATCAGTATGCTGCCCGCTTTTTCATTGTTCTTCATCTGAAATCTGTTGTTTTCAGATACGGAGTAGTTTTGAATGAGATAGAATCAGACTCAGA
>JAZUDP010000009.1:0-25761 GCA_045639705.1 Acutalibacteraceae bacterium | reverse complement strand
ATGTACAAATTATAATTTATCGCTGAGTTTGGTATAGCGGTCAGGCTCCCTTGTGTAAAGGGAGCTGTCGAGCGAATGCGAGACTGAGGGATTGTCTAAACGCGTTTTCTTGATAATCTATTTGCTATTCTTTTTTACAATCCCTCCGTCACGGCTTATGCCGTGCCACCTCCCTTTACACAAGGGAGGCAGAGCAACATCAGAATTTCAACTCGATAAATTACAATTTGTACATATTCCGACGGCTCGCGCACAACAGCAACGGTTCTGATTATTGCCTACCCGGCGTACGACCGCAGTACCTGCGGTAAATTGTAATTTATATCCGGATATTATCACTTGACTTTTCAACTTTAATGTTTTAAAATAAAAAAGTTATTTATAAGCGCCGGAACGGCGTAAATATACTTTCGGAGGGTTATTATGGAAGAAAAAAGAGAAAGACTCGGCAGTCGTCTCGGCTTTATCCTGCTCAGCGCGGGCTGTGCCATCGGCTGCGGAAATGTATGGAAATTCCCGTGGATGACGGGCGAAAACGGCGGCGGCGGATTTGTACTTATTTACATAATCTGTCTGCTTGTACTCGGACTTCCCATTATGGTTATGGAATTCGCACTCGGACGCGCTTCACAGGCAAGCCCCGTCAGAATGTATCAGAAGCTTGAAAAGCCAAAGCAGAAATGGCATCTGCACGGTTATCTCGCACTTTTCGGCAATGTCTGCCTTATGGCGTTCTATTCCGTCGTTACGGGCTGGATGATTTACTATTTTCTCAAGTTCCTTACGGGCAGAAACGAAAGCATCGGATTTGTTGACATGATAACCAATCCGGGCGTAAATGTCGGCTTCCTTGCCGTAACGGTTGTTCTCGCTTTCGGCATTCTCTGCTTCAAGCTCCAGGGCGGACTTGAAAGAATAACAAAATACATGATGGTTATTCTTCTCATTCTTATGATTGTTCTTGCGGTTCATTCAGCAACACTCAGCGGAGCAAAGGAAGGACTTAAATTCTATCTTCTTCCCGAATTTTCAAAAATTAACGGCAAGGTTATTGTTGCCGCGATGAATCAGGCGTACTTTACCCTGAGCCTCGGTATCGGCTCAATGGCTATTTTCGGCAGCTATATCGGCAAGGACCGCTCGCTCATGGGCGAATCAATCAACGTTATCGCGCTTGACACATTTGTTGCTCTTACGGCAGGCTTCATCATCTTCCCCGCCTGCTTCACATACGACAAGCCTGTTACGGCAGGTCCCGGACTCCTCTTCGACACAATGGCAACCGTATTCAACAACATGAACGGCGGCCGCTGGTGGGGCGCTCTGTTCTTCCTGTTCATGGTATTTGCGGCGCTCTCAACAGCACTTGCAGTTTTCGAAAACATTCTTGCCTGCGTGCGTGAGCTTACAGGCTGGAGCCGTCCCAAGGGCTGCCTTATCTGCGGTATCGGCATGTTCCTTGTTTCCCTCACAACAGCGCTCGGTTACAGCGTATTCAAATTCCAGCCTTTTGCAGAGGGTACCGCATGGCTTGATTTCTGGGATTTCATCGTAAGCATGAACCTTCTTCCCATCGGTTCTGTCTGCTTCGCAATCTTCTGCTGCAGCAAGAAATTCGGCTGGGGCTGGGACAACTTCCTTGCAGAAGCAAATGCCGGCAAGGGTCTTAAGGTTAAGAACAGTATGAAGGTTCTTTACAAGTACTTCGTTCCCGCTATCGTTATTTTCCTTTATATCTACGGACTTGCAACCTTCCAGTGGAAATAAGCTGAATATAAAAATCAAGAGCCGGTCGGCATTGCCGATCAGCTCTTTTTTTCATTAATAAACACTCTGAATAACGGCAGGCACGCCGAGAAAAATGCCTTGTATGCCTCGCAGTAATCCCTGTCGTTCCGCATTCGTTTACACCCTCCGCCGCGGCACAGCGGATAAAATTTACACTGTCTGCATTTTTCGTCAGCCTTAAGGCTTTCACGAAGAAATTCCGTCGCTTTATCACAGTGGGCAAGAGCGTCAAAATCACTTTCGTTTATGTTGCCGAGCAGCCATTCATCCGTACAGTAAAAATCGCAGGGGTAAATATTACCGTTGCCTTCCGCAACAAACTGATGCATACAGTGACCGCACATTCCGCACTGCTCCGTCGGATTGCCGAGGAAAAGATGAACAAGGTTGTCAAAATATCTTACGCTTGTATAGTCGCCGCGCACATAATCCTTGACATAGGCGTTAAAGCCGTGAATCAGAAATTTTGCGTACTGTCTGCCGGTCATATACAGCTCGCTTTCCGTCTTATCTCCGAACGGACGAAGACACGGGATAAACTGCAGATACTTAAAGCCCATGTTTGTCAGCGACTTGTAAACCGTATCAATATTCTCCGCACAGTAACCTGTCAGCACCGTAAGAATATTGAAATCAACCTTGTGGGCTTTGAGAATTTCAGACGCCTCAATTATCTTTTCATAGGCATTTTCGTAGTTTTCATCAACGCGGAAACGGTTCGCCTTTTTGTCCCCGTCAAGGCTTAAACCTATCAGAAAACCGTTTTCGGCAAAGAATTCCGCCCACTCATTTGTTAACAGAGTTCCGTTAGTTTGCAGTCCAAAATAAACTTTATTGTTTAACTTGTTAAACTTTTTTGTTAATCCTATAAAGCTCTTGAAAAAGTCAAGTCCGGCTATCAGAGGTTCGCCTCCCTGAAAGGCAAAAGCCACGCTTTCGCCGTCGGCAAAGTCGAATGCCTTCCTTATTAAATTTTCCGCTGTAGCTTCGCTCATCACGCCGAAGCTTTTTACCTCACGGATGTTTGAAACATCATGATAAAAGCAGTAGCGGCAGCGCATATTGCAGAGGCTTGACGCAGGCTTAATCATTATTGAAAGCGGCGGCATTATTTAATTACTCCCCGTCTGTTATCCTTGAAGTCTTTCATGATTTCATCCATTTTGCCGTTCATTTCAGCGGAAACAGTGGGATAAACAGGTGTTCTGTTATAGTTCTCTCCTGCGTCATCGGAAAGAATGTGAAGCCAGTTTTTACGGAACTTGTCAAAGAAAGCGGAGTTGTCGTTCTGTATTCTTTGGAAATATTTGAAGTCAAGATATTCGTTGTCCTTCAGCACATCGTAATCATAACCGGCGTACTCCTTCTGCGCCGTTATTTCGTTTGTGGGTACGGTGTACTGAATAGCCTTGAGCTTTTCGCGCTTCATGTAAAGAATCGGGCAGTCCTTTGTGTGAATAACGCTGTCATCCTTAAGCGTCGGAAGCATTGTGATACCGTCAATCTTTCTGTCAGACGGCAGGTAGCTTTCTTTGCCCGAGCCCGTGATTCCGCAAAGGTCAATCAGCGTCGGGAAAAGGTCAACAAGAGTTGCGCTCTGCGAGCGTGTTGAGCCGGCGTCCCAGAGTCCGCCGTTGTTGCCCCAGCGAATTGCAAACGGAACCTTCTGTCCGCCTTCATAAGCAAGATATTTACCGCCCCTCAGCTCACCTGTTGAGCCTTCAAGTGCAGGACCGTTGTCGCTTGTGAACACAATAATCGTATCGTCAAGCTCGCCGGCTTTTTCAAGCTTGTCAAACAGCAGACCGAGGTAATAGTCAACCTCCGTTACGCAGTCAACATATGTACCCATGCCTGTTTTGCCGTCAAAATCATCGCCTGCGAAAACAGGAGCGTGCGGCCACGGAGAAGAATAGTAAATAAAGAACGGGTCGTCCTTCTTAAATTCGTCATCGAGCCATGAGAACATTTCGTCATTAATCCATTCGGTCGCCTTGCTCTGGTCCTTCAGCTCGTCTGTGCCGTGGATAATTTCATATTCGCCGCCCTGCTCTCTGACATGGTAGAAGGGCGTCATATCGTTAACATAATGGCTGCCGTAGAAGTAGTCAAAGCCCTGATTTGTCGGCAGATATTCGCCGTAATCGCCAAGATGCCACTTGCCGAAGCACGCGGTATCGTAGCCCGCATTCTGAAATACCTCGGCAATGGTGATTTCGTCGCCGAGCATACCGTCACAGTTGCCGCCACGCTCAACGGAATTGAAAATTCTTGTTGATGCAAAGGGCGCAAGACTGTCAACGGTGGGATAAATAACATTATCCGCAAAACCGCGGAACGGATATCTTCCCGTCATGGCGGCAAATCTTGCGGGCGAGCATACGGAATAGCTTGAATAGAAATTATCGAAGCTTACGCCCTCGTCGCCGATACGGTCAAAGTTCGGCGTATCGTAAATCGCTCCGTTGGCGGAGATGTCACCCCAGCCGAGGTCATCCATAAGAATAAACAGCACGTTCGGGCTGTCCTCAGCGTATTTGTCAACGCCCTTGAGGTAATTGTCATGGCCCTCCCACAGGCGTTCCGTGTTGGGAGTTGAGCGGAGATTCATCGTCAGCACATAGAAAACCGTTGTTCCCGTAAGCAGCACGCTCATAACAAGCGAAATGAATTTCTGAAGCTTAACCTTCTTCGCCGCGCGTGAAACAAAGATTATCAGCAGTACAAGCGCCGCTATCCACGGCAGAGCAATCAGCAGATTGCCGCCGATTCTTGTCAGAATGCTGCCCGAATGAGTAAAAAGCGCATGCTCCGCACTTTTCCAGCCTGCTTTTCCGCCCGTGAAAGCTCCGAAGCCTGCGTCCGCGCCGAAAATAATGTAGTAAAGTATAATTCCGAGACCTGCCGAGCCGTATCCGACAACATTCCACAGATAAAGCTTCTTTTTAAAGATAAGACCGAGCAGAATCAGAGCCGACATGATGCACATGTAGCCCACGGCGGCAACGCTGACGATATTCAGCCTCATGACAAATATCGCAATAAAAATCAGAATACCGATTATTCCCGTTATCATCGGGAAAACTTTTTTTCCTTTATCAAAACTCACGGTAAAACCTCCCTGTGAATTGATTATTGAATGTATTATATCATCTCTTTTAAACGTAAACAAGAGCGGCGTTGAAATTTCCGCAGGAAAACTCCAAGCCCAAAACCAAATTCAAAAAAACATGTCATTCTGAGGAGGAACGACAAAGAATCTCATCTGCCGTAAGCAGGGATTCTTCGCTCCGCTCAGAATGACATTGCTTTTTATTGCTTCGTCATCGCCGTTTCTGAAACTTTCTCAACAATTTTTTCTGTTTTATTTTTCAAATACTTCCGCGCACTGCTTAAGCTGATTGATTATGTCAATCTTCTGCGGGCAGACCTTTTCGCACTGACCGCAGGCGATGCAGTCCGAGGCTGCGGCATTTTCCGTAATTTTTCCGTACTCCGCAGTACAGTCTTCAAGCTGACCGGTGGAAAGCTGCCTGTTTCTGACGGCAAAAATGTCGGGGATTGCTATCTGCTGCGGACAGCCCTCGACGCAGTAGCGGCAGCCTGTGCAGGGAACCTCTGTTATTTTGTTGAAAATTTCCTGCGCCTTTCTTATCGCCGCCTGTTCCTCCTCGTTAAGCGGAACAAAATCCTTCATAAACGAGATATTATCCTTCATCTGAGCAACCGATGACATGCCCGAAAGAACCGTAAGAATACCGTCGAGCGAAGCGGCGAAGCGGATTGCCCATGAAGCGTAGGACGCATTCGGATTAACCGCGTCAAAAATCTTCTTTACCTCCTCGGGCGGGTCTGCAAGCTTGCCGCCCTTGACGGGTTCCATTACAACAATGGACTTGCCGTGCTTACGCGCAATCTCGTAAACCTCGCGCGAGCGCACCTTCGGATTTTCCCAGTCGGCATAGTTTATCTGAAGCTGAACAAATTCAACATCGGGATGCGCGGTAAGGATTTTATCAAGCAGCTCGGGTCCGCCGTGGAACGAAAAGCCGTAATGCTTTATTCTGCCCTTTGCTTTCTCTTCCTTTACAAAATCCCAGAGGCCGAACTTGTCATATTTCTGATAATTCCGCTCGTCAAGGGAGTGAAGCAGGTAATAATCGAGATATTTCGCGCCTGTGCGCTTAAGGCTTGTGTCAATTTCCGCCTTTGCCATTTTTTCGGTGGGTACTTTTATGGCAAAAAGCTTGCTCGCGAGGGTGTAGCTTTCCCTCGGATGGCGTTCAACAAGGGCTTTTCTTGTTGCGCTTTCAGAGCCGACATACACATATGCCGTGTCAAAATAAGTAAACCCGTTTTCAAGGAAAAGGTCAACCATTTCCGCGGTTTCCTTAACGTTAATCAGCGCCCCGTTTCTCGGAAGACGCATAAGACCGAAGCCGAGTTTTTTTATGTTTTCGCCGAAATATTTTTCACTCAAAGCAAAGCACCTCTTTTTTATTTTTTACGAGTATATTATATCAACCGCAAATCAGAATTTCAACGGCTGAAATGATTTTCCACACTGACAATTCCGCCGTAATGTAACAAAATTTACTGTTCGTCCGAAAAAACCGATATTTTATACAAATATTATAAAAACGGATTTTCCGCCGCGTATAATACTGTTAAAAGATTCTTAATTTTTCCTTAAAAACATGCGTTTTATATAATATTGCTATAGACAAAATCCGTTTAATGTGCTATTCTTTTTTAAGATAATTAATAAACTGGATATGTGTTTTCTGATACGCTTCGCATATTGTACCGCATTGCAGAAATATTCACAAAAACACACAATATAATGTATATAATATACATATTATTCCGGACTATTCAGTCAGGGCATTCCGCCCGCACTGTTTAAATATAAATTTTAATAAATATTTTTTTATTAAAGGGAGGTCATCTTTTATGATGAAGAGAAAACTCAAGCGTTTACTGAGCCTTCTGCTTACATTCACAATGGTGCTTACCACCTGCGTGTTTGCGGGCATGCCTCTGCTCACCGTCAGGTCAAAGGCGGCAGCACCGACAGGAGCGCTCAGGGCACACGAAGACGGCAGCTTTACAGTTCTGCAGGTTGCCGATGTACAGAGTACATATCCTGTACCGGACCAGTGGCTGAATGCCCTGCGTCTGTCTATCGCGACGGCACAGCCTGACCTTATCGTTCTTTCGGGCGATAACGTTTCAAGCGGAATGGATTTCAATTCGTTCAAGAATGCCGTTGACCAGATTACTGCGGAGTTCTACACTCTTGTAACAACCAAGACGGGTGACGGTTCGGATGCTACCTATTCAACTGAGGAAATTCCGATTCCCTTCGCGGTTACATTCGGTAATCACGATTATTCTGACAATAACGATTACAGTTACCCCAAAAATGAAAATGAGAACACCCTTGAAAAACAATTGGCTTACTTCAGTACAAAGCCGGGATTTGTTAATTTATCGCTGGGTTCTTACAGTGTAAACGATTTTTCACAGACAGTTACAGTTACATATAAAGAAAACGGTGAAACAAAAACCAAAAACGAAACAATCACTGATGTAGCCTGCGGTACGGGATATATTGATGTCTGGGATGCCGCGGGTTCACAGATTGTTCAGCGTGTAATTCTTCTGAATTCAGGTTCAGAGAAAAAAGGCTCCGGCTATGCACGCCCGGGTAATTCACAGCGTTCGTACGCTCTTTCCCTGCTGCCCGAAAAAAATTCTAATGTTATCAGTGTATCGGCAGAGGTTGATAAATACAGCAAGGTTGTCGAGGCTGTCAACGCATGGACCTCCGACCCGAGCATCAAGTGCATCGGCTTCCAGCACATTCCGCTCCATGAATTTACTTCGGGCGACTCTAACGAAACAAAGATACTTTTAAACAACGCTGTCAACACCTCAAACCCGACAGTTTCAGGTGTATACGGTGAAGCCTGCTGCGCATCGGCACAGTCGACATCGGAGCTTTACAACGCATATGCCAAGGACAATGTCTACGGCGTATTCTTCGGTCATGACCACAGCAATACCGTAACAGGTGTTGCAACAGTCGGCGGAAAGAAGCTCCGCATGGGCTACGGCGGCGGACTTAACACACAGTATAACTACAGTGACAACAAAACCTCACTTTTCAGTCATTATAACCTTAACAGCGCATACACAGGTCCCGACGATACCGTGAACTTCAAGAAGGAAAGCTTCGCTTATGCCGACTATCTTGAAGAGCTTGAAGGCGTTTACGGCCCCAAGACATATACTCCCGCAGGCGTCAGCTATATCACAGAGCTTTTCGCTGAAATAGCACCTCTCGGCTGGTGGCAGGTTGATACTTTCCAGCGTGCATATGATAACGTTAGGGAAAAGGCTGACTACTGTCTTTCAAAGATGGCGAACGACTCAGGCGCTGACGCCGACATGAACAAGGGCTGCGGCTCGGATTCCGACTATGTTGCCCTCGGTTTCAGCCGGACAACCGACCGTACAAAAGCGGTTACGGGCATCATCGGTCTGCACTGTACAAGTTCTTCTCATCCGCAGGAGCTTACGGTTTATCTTCAGGATAACACACCTATTACATATCATCAGGAGGATAACAACTGTAACTGTACATCGGGTACCGGTCAGTACAACTATATTTACTTCACCACAGACCCGAAGGCAGGTCCTCCCATTACCGATATTTACATGACCTATGAAAACGGCGCCAATCTCTACGGCCGTTACGGCAGAAGCACCTCGGAATACACCTCACACGGTACAGAATGCTCAAACATTCTCAAGCCCTACAAGATGAGCTTTGCCGTTGCCGAAGCGGGAGCTGCAAACACATATACGATGCAGGACTGGGATGCTTTCGACTACAACCGCGGCTGCGGCAGCAGCACACCGTATATCTATGTTGCATACGCTTCAAACGGCACAGTTGACGTAACAAGAGCTTACTATGACCTTCTTGTTGCATATTACAAGTACGGTCATGTTCAGGACTCTTCTCATCAGGTTTATGACAGCCTTACATATGACCCGTATGACAGCTACAGAAATGCTGTTGATGATTTCCTTAACAATCCCACCACAGGCGTAAGCAAAACTCCTTACAGTGAGCAGCCTTATGAGCAGATTAACAAGATGACAAAGGTTCTTGTTGATGCATACAATGCTCTTAAGTTCAAGAATACCAACAACGGCAGACAGGTTAAGTCCGAAGAGCCGCAGTACACCGATTTCTATGTTGCGGTTCCCGATACAATCTATCTGAACCCCGCCGGCAACGGTTCGGCTCAGTATTACCTTAACAATAAAATTGACACAAACGGCGAAATCGTTCCCGACGGCACAGCATCAACCACAGGTACGTTTGAAATTGTATGTAAGGACGCTTACGATGTTCAGATTGCCATAAGGCGAATGAAGCCGATGACCTCGGGACAGCGTTTCCAGTTCAGCGAAACGAAAGCAGCCCCGAACTACTACGCTTTTGATACAACAAGCGGACATCCGAACAGTCTTTATGTTACGGCACAGTCCACAGCTACAGACCACGGTGCATTCATTTCGGGACCCTATGACAGCAACGCCCATTCCTACTCCATTTCCGGCGGTGACGGCGGTCCAGGTCATGAAAACTTCCCGAAGATGGAGCCTGCTGTCAAGTCGGACGGCACGGAATACATCAAGGGTAACATCACCACCTTTGCTATGGAAACCAATCTGCTTGCCGCAGGCGACAGGCAGATGATTGAATGGCAGTTCACAATTACCCGCGGTAACGGTACAACCGCACAGGTTTATGCCTATTCCACAATGTATGCGCCGTATACCTCTCCTGTCGGCGCAGGTGCAGGTGTTAAGGCTTCCAGCGGATGGCTGCAAACAAAGTTTTACGGCTATATGGAAAATATTGCCTGGTGGTCAGGTGTTCAGGGTTATGACCCGACATGGGCACCGGATAACAAATGGAGTGAGGGCGACCTTGACGACAACTATCAGGCAAGAGCAAAAACCGTAGCAGATAATCAAACCCAATACCTTGAGCCGCTGACAAACGGTGTCTGGAATCCCTCCGGTAATCTCGGCGCAGAAAAATGGATGGTTAAAACCACCAGTGCAGGAAACGGAATGGACCCCTCGTTCAGATATGCTTATAATGACGAAGGAACAACAGCTCAGAACTGGACATTTACAATGTGTACAGGTTACAAGGCGTTGCTGGCTGTCGACTCTTCAAGATTTGATAACCTGAACGAGATTCCGAATCTTACCGTCAGTGCAATGATTACGCACATGCAGAATTCAAACAGCGGTATCAGAGAGTACAGATATTCCATGCAGAATACCGGTCCTACATACCACGGATTCAAGCAGAATGACAGCGACTGGAATAATAATATAAAACTTGGTACTACAAGCGGAAATTTCTCAAGCGTAGGCAAGATTGTAGATAATGCAAAGCAGAACTACAGCATTGAGAAAAAAACTTACGATATTAGTTTTAACTTTAAATTTACTTCAAATACCAAAACAGGCAGTGCTTACGGTACTTATATTGGTGCGGCGGTTTTCTGCCCGATTTCCATATCATGTACCGACAAATCCCCCATCCGTAAGACAGTCGGCAAATACGAATCTCTTTCACCTCAGAAGGAATGGCTTCTTGATGACAAGGTAAGCCTGTATACAACGTACATGAATGCCCTTATCAACGCAAGCTATGCTCTCGGCGACCCGACCTATCATGATGTAGACCTTAACGTTTCAACTAACTACACCACTCCCCTCAGCGCAGCATTCAGCGCTATGGGCGGTGAAAATCAGAAGCGTTCATGCGTTATTGACGGCGTGACGGTTCCCTTCTTTACAACAGAAATCAACTACGGTCTTACAGGTAATCTTGACGGCTTCGGTCATCGCTCGGACTATACTGTTGCTCCCGTTATTTATGACCTTTACAAGTATCAGGGTCCCGCCGGAGATAACCCCGAAGGCGACGGTATTTATGCACTGAATACCGTTACTGTTCAGCCCTATGACCTCTGCGCTGACTACGGCTTCAACTACATGGGCTGGATGGACGGCGAAGGCTTCCTTCAGGAATACGCAGTTGACCCGACTAAATGGAGCGGAATAACCGAAGGCTTCCTGCCGCAGGAGAATGACACCGTTACGGATAATATGATTGCCAATTTCTACACCGACTTTGACGGTGTAACGGATACCGCGGGTAAACATCCCACGGCAGACCCCGTCAACTACGGTCATATCACAGCGGAAACAATCATAAATAAACTCAACCTCTTCCATTTCTATTATAAGAAGACAGACCACACGCTTACATTCGATGTCGGCGGAGGTAAGTTTACCTACAGTGACGGAACAGAAAAGACAGGTAAACAGTACAGCACCGTAGCCGCAGAGGATGACAGCTTCGTTATCGGCTTCACACCCACGAGAAGCGGTTATTTCTTCGACGGCTGGGAGGTTACACAGGGCGACGGTGATTATGACCGCAGTACAAACACCTATACCTTCGGCACCAGCGATGCAACGCTGACGGCTATATGGGTTAAGCAGAGCTGGCTGTACATCAATTCCGACGGAGGTTATTCCAACAATAACCTGATTTACTTCTATGATGCCTTGGACACCATGGAATTCACAAACCCGAAGCTTACGGCCAACGGTTCTTATGAGGACGACAGCGATATCACCCTTACAGGTCAATTAACCGAGTCGACCGGTGAAATCACACCGCAGCTTGACAACAAGATGGTTGTTTACCTCCAGAAGGGTCACACCTATCAGCTTTCTTACGACTGTACCAACCATGACATGGACTTCTATGCCTACAAGAAGGGCACCGGAATGGGTACCCGTTCAGGACGTATGAAGAACTATCTGCTGGACAGCCGCGGCAATTATATACAGAACGAGGACGGCACATATACAAACATAACTACATTCACAGTCGGCGGAACAGGCACTGACGCGACCGACCGCACATGGAACGGTTCCGGCTTCACAGGTGCTGACGACCTGCTTACAGGTGAGTACAATTTCCGTATCAGCTATCCGAAAAACAAGCCGGACACGGACTATACAATCACCAACCTCAGAATTATCGAGATTAACCCCGGTGATGTTGAAGATATCGACCCCAATCAGCGTAGTGTCGACAACAGGATTTATCAGCTTGAAAACAGAACCCGTATGATTAAGAATCCTGAGGACAGACCCGACGGCTACATCTTCGGCGGCTGGGAAGTATGGAACGTTGATGCAAACGGCAACTTCACAAGTGAAATCGGCGATACAATGGACACCCCCGCTATAGTTGCTCCGTACATCTATGAAAATTCTCAGGGCGGCTTTACCTTCATTTATCAGAATAAGGATATCGGCATCAAAACTATCTGGATTAAGCCTATCGGTGTTGCGCTCGACAACCTGTTCAACTTCTATGAGTTCAGATATAATGCGGTTTCGAGAGTGCTTAACGGTGCCGGTAAGACCAGCGGCGATACCGTAAGATTTGATAACATCAATCAGACCATCACCGTTAAGGACGACGGCACACCGAATGTTACTACGGACAGCAACGGTAATCCCGTAGATAATTACGATGTTTACACAAGCCACAGCGCAAACTGCTATGACATGCCTCTGTTCGTTGACGCGGACGGCAACAAGGTAAGAACCTACCTCTTCACAATGGATGTCACCGTTACAAGCGGTAAAGGTCAGTACTTTGTATTCGGTCAGCAGGGTGACACAAACAAGACAAACAGCTCAAGCTGGATTCTTACAAGCGAATATCCCACAGCATCAAAGCATGTAAGCACAATTATTTGCGCTGCGGACGATACCGAATATCTCAGAGTACGCTTCGGCTTCAATGCAAAGAATTCCGATGTAACCTATTCTAACATCAGAATCGTTCCTCTGAACTCGGTAAATACGACTGATTCAAACGACCCGTTTTATATCGCAAAGGGCGGTCAGCTTCAGTATGCCGCAAATGCCGAAAGCAAGGCAAAGTTCTATTCAATTCTTGATGAAGATACTCTCGGCTACGCTTACGACAACAGCGAAGCTCTCAACGAGGAACACCGCACTGACCCGAGAATAATCAACCCGACAACCGGTCAGGCAACAATAACCTATAACCTGCTTGAAGAGGAATATCTCGGCGGAAAGCTTTACGCTCCCGAGCGTTACGGTTACGCGTTCCTCGGCTGGAAAGAGGATAACATCATCATTCCCGAAAATCAGGAAGATTTCTTCCAGCGTAATACGGAAATTGATGGCGATAAGACTTTATGGTCATGCTGGTCACCTGATGAATTCATACTTAAGTATGACGAAAACAGCGAAGACACTATTACTTCAATGCCCGTAAACTCTAACCCGGGTGCAACAGAAACAAGCGCAACATGGACGCTTATCTTCGACAGCGCCACAAAGGCTGCAAACGATGATATCATCAGCAAGACAGTTCCCGTTGACTCAACCGACGGTGAAACCCTGTTCATGGGCTGGTGTACTGTTCCGACTCCCACAGACGAGGAACCCGGCGAGATGTTCTATCCCGGCGGCGACCTTCCCAGAAAGACGGTTGACGCACTCTACGGTAAGAAGGACGGCGACAACAACGTTCTTACGCTCTACGCTCAGTGGTACAGCATCGAAGATGCAAACGATGATGCAGAGAGAAACGAAGAGGGCAACGACCTCGAACAGCTTACCGAAAACATCGTAATGGGTATTGAAGTCGGCAGCGACGGCACCAAAACACCCATTTATGAAATGAAGGACACAGAAAACAAAGCTGAGGTCACAAAGTTCGATACAGAGACTCACAATGTATACACAGACGCTATCGACGGCCTCAACGATGCACTTGATGTCTATACTTACGGTACAGACGAAACCGATCCCAAAAAGACTGTTACGGCAGAAACCACTGCTGCAATTAAGGAAGCGTGCAACGCTGTTATCGATGCGGCGGAAGACCTTGAGGATACAGAGGTCCTCACCGAGATTGACGCAACCTATAACAACAACTTCATCATTAAGAAGGACGGCACGGAAGAGACTCACTCCCTCGCGGATATGAACCTCAACCACTATGCAACCGCTACTCTTACAGATGCAAAAAATGCCAAGGATGCAGGCAACACCGCAGCTTATTCAAACTACACAGCTTCAACAGCTGCAGCAGACCTTACAAAGAGAACCGCATTCGCCGATGTTTCAGGCACAGCGGCTCAGACTAAGCTGAACGATGCAGTTAAAACTATGGCTGAGTCCTTCGTAGATAAAGAAGATATCGGCGTTGACCCGACATTCAAGGTTTACGAGACTCCCACAGCGGTTGAAGGCCATTACAGCACTCTTCCCGAAACAATCAAGTCAAAAATCAGGGCTAATAATCCCGATATCACAGACATTGACGCGGTTAACTATGTTTACGCAGGCAAGGGCTACTACACCTACTACTGCTACACCAACAAGCCCAACCCGACAGTTGTTATCGATATCGACGAAATTTCACCCGCAAGCAGCAGCCGTGTCTGCTATCCCACAAACTACAATCTTGTAACAGGTGACAGCTCCACCATTACAACAGGCAAGCAGATTGTTGACAACAAGACATACGACACATACCTCGCAAACGGTCTCGGCACATGCATGACAGCCTCCAATGCAAACTATTACAAGGAAAAGCAGGTTGTTGCGCTTACGCCGTCATTCACCGGCAACAGCGGTTCAGCGGAATATGTATTCACAGCATATGACGACTCCTATGTTGCAGACGGCGGTCAGAACCTTGCCACAAAGACTGCTCTTTCAGGCGGTACGGCAGACGAGGTTGAAGGCAACGAAAAAGACAGCAGCGGCAGCTATGTAATGTTCAAGCAGAACGAGCCCTCCGAAATCAAGGCAATCACAGGTCTTGACAGCACAACGGAAGTCAGAATCTACATCGACTACAAGCCCGCAAACGGCTTCGATGTAACAGGCTCGCAGTGGTCAAACGGCACAAACTTTGACCAGTATCTTAAGCAGTATCACCTCTGGAGAACCTCAGGCGGCGCAAGCAACTGGGAAATCCACGGTAAGAACGATTCTGCATCTCAGATTTACCACGTTTACGATGAAGAATATGAACAGCTCAACTACTGCTCATTCATCTACATCTTTGATGTAGCAGGCACAAACAATAATTCCGCCTGTCAGATTAAGAGTACAAACATTAACGATGTTCATGACTTCATTAAGGCTAATTTCGGCAGCCTTGTAGACTATGTTCCTCTTCACGGCAAGGTTACAAGTGATACGGCAGGTCTCGGCTACTGGTCATGGTCAGGCTATGACGGCTGGGCTCCGAACTTCTACCCGAAGAGCAACTCCTATGTATATGTACACTGCATAGACAGATGGGGCAATGTTGTCGACAAGGTATTCCAGATTGAACTTATGGACCCTGAAGCGATAACAAGCCAGAGTTCACGCGGCAGCGTAGTTCTCACAGAATCAGGCGGCAGCGGTATCAGCACGGCAAGCATTAATGCAGACAGCTTCGAGATTATCACTGACGACGAATCCGAGCTTAACGGCAATGTTTACAACACAGCAGGCAACACTGTTAAGCTTCGCCTGAATACTCCAAACAAGAGCTACACTCTTAAAATCAGCGATAATGCGGAAAACGAGACTACCGTAGCAGTCAAGACTGACGCTGAAGGCAATCTTGTAATGACATTTGAGGATACATGCTACACCAACGGCGTATACAGCTTCAAGCTTAACGATTTTGAAATCAACCTTTACAGCGGTCCGGATACCGTTAAGGGCAAGGTTGTTGATGTACAGTATGAGCCGGCAGTCGGATCAACCAATACATATAACGTAAAGGTTGAGGACAGAGCAAACATGCTTCAGTTCATGGAGCTTGACCACGGCAACGGTACAGGAACAAGATCGTATGACAGATATGATGAAAATGTCACAATCATCAGCTACGACAAGGACGGCAACCGCGTAAGCAGCACAAGCAAGGATCTTGCATACGAAATATGGACTGTTGAAACACCTCTTGCAGACGGCAAAATCGGAGTAAGAGTAAAGGAAGGCGGTTCAAGCGTTTGGGAGGATACATCCATTGCTTACAATTTCAAAAACATCTATGCCGAAGCAGAATCCGGTCTTATTTCAGCCTCACTTGCCAAGACATCAGGCAAGAAGGGCGCAGTAGGATTTACGGTAGTTGCCGGAGCAGATGTCAAGGATGTACAGTTCAAAAATGAAGAAGGCGAAACAACAACAATTTCGGCTTCAAAGGCAACTGTAAACGACGACGGCACACTTACCTTCACAGGCAAGGTATGGTTCCACGGCACAGGCGTAAGAATTGCAACCATCAGAATCCGTGATACTTACGGCTGGCATGACGCAGGCAGACTTACCTACGAAATCAACAAATAAATCACAGCAGACAAAGCAGAGCGGCAGGAGAAATCCTGCCGCTTAAACTTTTTGATAACCGTCATTTTATTATTGTAATATTACCGTATCGGTGTTATAATTTTCGAAACGAAAGGAGGGTCTGAATTGAGCTTTGTTATTGTCGGGATTTTCTGCGCATGCCTGATAACCTGCGTTGCACTTAACATCTATGTGCTTTATCCCATGCTTGCGGGCGTTGTTATTTTCTCGTCATATGCACTTATAAAAGGACACTCCTTCAAAGAAGTATTGCAGATGATTTTTTCGGGCATAAAAACCGCAAAAAACGTTCTGTTTGCCCTTGTGCTTGTCGGCATGATGACGGCGCTGTGGCGCAGCAGCGGAACAATCCCCGCAATAGTCTCCTATTCCGCGAAGCTGATTCAGCCGAATATTTTTATCCTTGTCGCCTTCCTGCTTAACTGTCTTGTCGGCTTCCTTACGGGTACATCTCTCGGTACATCGGCAACAATGGGCATCATCTGCGTAACCGTCGGAAAAACAATGGGCATTGACCCGATGTATGTCGGCGGAGCGATGCTGTCGGGCGCATATTTCGGCGACCGATGCTCCCCTGTTTCCACCAGTGCATTGCTTGTAAGCACGGTAACAGATACCAACCTTTACGATAACATAAAGAAAATGTTCAGAACGGCCACCGTCCCCTTTGCCGTCACATGCGCGATTTATCTGCTGCTCGGCTTCAACGTTCCTCACAGCACGGTTACACAGGATGTTCTCGGACTTTTCTCAAAGGACTTCGTCATTCATCCCGTCGTGCTTATCCCCGCGGCAGCGATTATCATTCTCGCTCTGTTCCGCGTTGATGTTAAAATTTCCATGGCGGTCAGCATTGCCGCCGCCTTTATTATCTCGCTCGTCACTCAGCACCGCGCCGTTTCCGAAATCCTGAAAACGATGATTTTCGGCTTTAAGTGCGAAAACAGGGAAATCGCCTCCATGACAGACGGCGGAGGCGTTGTTTCAATGCTCAGGGTCATTGCGATTATCTGCTGCGCTCTTGCTTTTTCGGGAATTTTTGACAAAACAGGCATCACCGCTTCGTTTAAGAAGCCGCTTGAAAAGCTGAGCCGTAAAGCGACGCCCTTCGGCGCAATGCTTGTAGCTTCGTGCGTTACATCGGTAATCGGCAGCAATCAGACAATCGCGCTCATTCTTACCAACAGTCTTTGCGAAAACATTGTCCCCGATAAGCAGCACCGCGCAATCTGTCTTGAGGATACGGTTATTCTTATTGCGGCACTTGTTCCGTGGTCAACAGCGTGCGGAGCCGCGCTTTCAGCCGCATCCGCTCCCGACGCAAGCATTCCGTTCGCGTTTTATCTTTACATATTGCCGCTGATTAATTTTGCAGTTGAGCTGATAAAATCAAAAACAAAAAAAGAAAAGACAACAGTATAAAAGGTAATAAAAAAACAAATGTCATTCTGAGGAAGAACAGCGAAGAATCTCCTGTAAATCATGTTGGGATTCTCCGCCTCGCTCAGAATGACATCTTATTTATATATCGGTTTATTTATAATACTTTGCGAAAAATTCAAGAAGCTTCGCTTCGTAGGGTTCGGAATTTTTCTGATAGCTTTCCGCATGACCCGCACCGGGTACGCAGATGTAATCCTTTTCGCTTGTACATGCATTGTAAAGCTGACCGCCCATGTACGTCGGAACAAAGTCATCGTCCTCGCCGTGAATGAACAGTATCGGAACTTTGGATTCCTTAACGCATTCAACGGGATTGGAGTCTCTGATATCCCATTCGCCGATAAGCTTGCAGAACTGATTTGCCGAGAAAAGAATCGCCTTGGGCGGAACATTAACGCTCTTGATTATATGCTCAAACAGCTCCGATGCGGTTGTATAGCCGCAGTCGGCAACGATGAACTTTATGTTTTCGGGAAGCTCCCTGTGATTGCTGAGCATCATGACCGTTGCGCTGCCCATCGAAATACCGTAGAGTGAAATCTGAATATCGGAGCCGAATTTATTAATCATGAAATCAATCCACTCCATAAGGTCGGGAGCTTCATGACAGCCGAAGGCTATGTATTTTCCCTCGCTTTCGCCCAGAGCCTGATGGTCAACAAGCAGAAGGTTGATACCCTGCTCATGCAGGAACTTTGCGATAAATCTGAATTCTCCCTTGCCGCAGCTTCTGTAGCCGTGGGAGCATATCATGTATTTATCCGAGGGCTTGTCGGCAGGCAGGAACCAGCCGCGGAGATTCTGTCCTCTTGTGCTTGAAATATTGAACTCCTCAAGCTTCTGACCGTGGAACCAGTCAACACGCTCATCGGGCTTGGCAGGGCCTGCGTTTCCGTGCTTTTTATCAAACATCTGTGTTGCGTATTTCGGCAGACGGGCATTCCTTGCGAGTGCCTCATAGAAAACAAAGAAACCGATTCCGGCATAAGCCGCGCCTGCTGCCGCGGCAGCGCCGATTATTTTTTTAATCATACAGTAAACCTCCCGTTAGTTTTCGTGCTTTTTTACATTATACTTCCTGTTCCGACATTTTGCAACTGTATTTATTTTTATTGCAGGAAGAATGTTGACATCCCATGCGGTATATTATAAAATATTGAAAAAACTCAGGAAGTATGATATGAAAAACAATAAATTATTCCTCGGCGGAGCGGCGGTTGCCTCCGCGTATATAATCTGGGGATTCCTGACGGTTTTCTGGAATCTTCTGACAGATGTGAATCCCGTTTATATCCTTTCACAGCGTATAATATGGTCGATGGTTTTCATGGGGATTTATATTGTCATTATAAAGAAAACCGCAGAAATAAAAAGCATTTTCAGAGAAAAGAAAACACTGCTGACCTGCTTCGTCTGCGGCGTGCTTGTAACAATCAACTGGGGCGTCTACATTTACGCCGTCAACAGCGCCCATGTGCTTGACGCAAGCCTCGGCTATTTTATCGAGCCTGTGCTTGTGGGCGTTATCGGGCTGATTGTGTTTAAGGAAAAACCGAGTATGCTTGAAAAAATCACCTTCGGCTTTGCCGCGGCAGGACTTGTTTACATGGTTGTCAGCACGGGAGTTTTCCCCGTTCTCTCAATTCTGATTGCAGGCTCGTTTGCGGTTTACGGCGCGGTGAAGAAAAATCTTCAGCTCACTCCGCAGGCGTCACTGTTTATGGAAACGCTTTTCATGACGCCGTTTGCTCTGATTTTTGCCCTCTATGCCGAAAAGCACGGCATGGGCAGCACAGGCGTTGTCGAAGGCTGGAGACTGCTGCTGCTTCCTGCGTGCGGAATTGTAACCTCAATCCCCCTGCTCCTCTTCAACATCGGCGTTAAAAAAATCCCCTACTATTTTTCGGGAATACTCATGTACATCAATCCGACAATTCAGTTCTTCATGGGGCTTTTCTATTTCGGCGAGCCGCTTGACAGAAACAGACTGATTTCATTTGTGATAATATGGGTCGGCATTCTGTTTACCGTCACAGATAAAATCTTGCAGGCAAAAAGAGAACAGAAAAGATAATTACCGGAGGCATTATTTATGAGCAACAAAACTTTAAAAGGAATCGCACTGATATTTTTCGGTATGCTGCTGTGTTTATGCGGTCCGGAAATAAACAGCACTTTGTTATACAGCTTTACAGATTTTCCGTTTTCGTTATTTGGATTAATCTCGGGATGTATCGGACTGGTAATAATTTTCAAAAAAACTAAAGAAGAAAAATAAAAAACAATCGGAGCTTCGGAGAAAAGAAAACTCTCTCGAAACTCCGATTTATATTCTGTATAAATTTTAATTGCCTGCCCAAACTATACCTGATGAAAAAGAACGCAAGGAGAATTTTTATGAGCAAAAAATCATCAGGCAAAGAAAGCTGGATTATGACAAAAGCATTTTACGGCGTTGTGCTTTCAATCGTGCTTGCAATCGCAGGCATCGGGGCGGCAATTTATAACGTTTCCCGAACCCGTGAGCTTATTCCCGAAAGCGGCTTCACCGCCGAATACACCGCACCGGCAACGGAGCTGACTACCGACAGACAGGCAAACGTTGAGGTAACGGGCGTTCCCGACGAGCGCGAAACAACCTCAAGGGTTACAATGAACGACCTTAACCGCCCGTACTCGGGTTATTTTCTTCTGCCGCTGAACAGTAAAATCAGCAGGGATTACAGCGACGGCGCACCCGTCTTTTCCGAAACAATGGGCGACTGGCGCGCACACGGCGGAATTGATATTTCGGGCAATATCGGCGACAACGCCATAGCCGTGCAGGACGGCACGGTGAAGAATGCCTACTCCGACGATTTGTGGGGCGAGGTTGTGGTTATTGAACACGGAAACGGTCTGACGGCAAAATACTGCGGAGTTAAACCGTCCGTTGAAAAGGGCGAGCATGTTGAGCAGGGACAGGTTATCGGTACCGTTGTCATGATTCCCGTCGAGGCAAAGGACGGCGTGCATGTTCATCTTGAAACCGAGGTCAGCGGAAAAACCGTCAGCCCCGTCAGGGCGCTGAATCTTTTCAGTGAAAACACAAGCGAAGCTGAGTAAATTAAGCTTGAATTTGCCTCCGAAATATATTATATTAGATACAACACCAAATGTTTCGGAGGCAATATTATGGAAGATTTCAGATTAAGACAGATTCATCTCGATTTTCACACTTCACCGCTTATTCCCGATGTAGGCGGAAGATTTGATAAAAAGGCATGGCAGGAAACGCTGAAGCTGGGTCATGTTGATTCAATCACAGTATTTTCAAAGTGCCACCACGGATATTCCTATCATCCCTCAAAGGTTAACGAAACCAACCCCACGCTGAAATTCGACCTGCTTAAGGCTCAGCTTGAAGCCTGCGCGGAAATCGGCGTGCGCGCACCCGTTTATATTTCGGCGGGTCTCGACGAAAAGGATGCCGTCACCCATCACGAATGGCTTCAGCGCGGCAAGAACAACTGGATGAACGAGCCCGATTTTTCGGGACCGGGCTATCACTGCCTCTGCTTCAACACCTCTTATCTTGACAAGCTCATCGCCGAGATTGAGGAGGTTATGGTAAACTACAATCCCTGCGAAATTTTCCTTGATATTGTCGGCGAGCGTACATGCTACTGCGACAAATGCCGTGCAGATATGACGGCTCTCGGTCTTGATTTCAACAACGACGACGATATGCGCGAATCCAGCAAAAAGGTTTACCGCAATTATCTTGACCGCTGTGAGGAAGCCGTTCACAGGCACAATCCCGATACGATTATTTTCCAGAACTCCGGTCATGTTACAAAAGGCCGCCGCGACCTTGTGGACACAATCGAATGCCTTGAGCTTGAAAGCCTGCCCACAGGCGGCTGGGGCTACGACCATTTTCCGATGTCCGCGGCATACGCAAGAACTCTGCGCGATTCGTTCCTCGGCATGACGGGTAAATTCCACAAGTCATGGGGCGAGTTCGGCGGCTTCAAGCATCCCAACGCTCTCCGTTATGAAGCGGCTCTTTCAATCGCACAGGGCGGCGGCTGTTCAATCGGCGACCAGATGCATCCCGAGGGACTTCTCAATAAATCCACATTTGCGCTTGTCGGCAAGGCTTACGCCGAGGTTGAGGCAAAGGAGCCGTGGGTCAAGGGCGCAAAGAATATTGCCGATATCGCCGTTCTTGCCGGCGAGGCCTTCAGCGGCAGAAACGAGGGCGGCAAATCTGATACGGGCGCAAACAGAATCCTGCTTGAAACCAACAGGCTTTACAACTTTATCGACCTTGAAGAGGATTTCTCAAAGTATAAAATGCTCATTCTTCCCGATGTGTGGACAATCGACGCCGCGCTTAAGGAAAAGCTTGACGCTTATCTTGCACAGGGCGGAAAGCTTCTGCTTTCGGGCAAATCGGGACTTGACGAAAACAACGGGTTCGTATTCGATACAGGCGTCAGGTTCATCGGCGAGAACGAATTCAGACCTACATATTTCATTCCCGGATTTGATACGGTAAACGGCACGACGGAATACCTCATGCGCGCGAAGAATTACCGTTTTGAAAATATTGACGCCGAAATCGTCGGCAAGGGTCAGAACCCCTACTTCAACCGCACGGCGGAGCATTTCTGCTCACATCAGCACGCACCCAACGACAGAAGCGTTGAATATCCGGCAGCAGCAATCAAGGGCAATATCGCCTACATCGGCTGGGATATCTTCTCGGGCTATGCGGAGTACGGCGACTTCCATATCAAGGAGCTTGCCGCTTATGTAATCAGGCGTCTTATGGACGGCGAATTTTCCATTGAAACCACCGTTCCCGACAGAGGCGTTACCACGCTTACGCAGCAGGGTGACAGAAAGATTGTTCATCTGCTCTACGCTCACACAACAAAGCGCGGTGCGGACACAGAGGTAATCGAGGATATCGTTCCGCTTTACAACATTGATGTCAGCGTAAAATGCGATAAGCCCTCAAAGGTTATCCTTGTTCCGCAGAATGAGGAAATTGATTTTAAGTTTGATAACGGAACCGTTTCGTTCACCGTTCCGAAGGTTGAAATTCATCAGATGATTTCAATAGAATAAAAGAAAAAACGTTTAGAAAAAGCATTAATTATACCATTTTAAAGCAAAAAGCAGTTTTAAGATTATCAGAAATCGATTTTTCTTAAAACTGCTTACTTTTTATTGTTTTGCTTTTTCGGTCTGCGCTAAACGGCGCAGACTTGCAAGGCTGCTTTTCCTTAAAATGCGCCTTTTACCCGCCTTGTGCCCTTTTGTTCCTCGCCATACTGGCGTATTCGGATGCGGGTTTGATGCAGTATTCGGGGAAATTATCCGTCAAAAACAAAAGTATCCTTACAAGTCTGTGCCGAATGCAACAGCCCTTTATTTTTTTCATGAAACACATATATAATATATATAATATGTATACCTATCCGTTAAGAATCTCAACGGCTTTTTTCACATGTTCCTCCGTAAGATGAGCGATTTTTTTGCCGTCCCCGTCTATGCCGAGATAAGTCAGCACAACATTATCCCGCAGCTCGTCCCATTCAAACTCATCCCTGTCGTCAAGAATGCAGAAGCTTTCAATATCATCCCTGCGGCAAAGATAATCCTTTATTTCAGACGGGCGGCGAACGGTTTTTTCTATCCTGTAAAGCGGAGTTATGTCATAAACCGACAGTCCGTGCCTTGTCAGCGCGTCATATAAATTCCGGATATCCTCAATATCGGTTTTCAACCCGCTGTCAAGGAACGCCTTATACTTAATCTTCCATGTTGAAGACATAACGATTTTTGCATCCGCCGCGTCAACAATCCTTTTAAGACAGTCAAGGCTTTCGTCAAGGAAAGGCGCGCCTCCCCTGTCCTCTTTTATGACGCCGTCGATGTCAAGGAAAACAGCCTTCATGCTTCTTCCACCGCCGTTTTGAATGCCGTAATAATTTCCTCGGGTGTATACGGAACATCGCCGTTCATTTTAAGCTCAAAAAGATACGGTCCGCTGTAATTGACGCCTTCAAGTCTGTCAAAAATCAGCTTCCACGGTACGATGCCGCCGCCCGGCAGCCAGTGGCGCTCATCCTCGCCGTCATAATCCGAAAGATGAGTCGTGATGATTTCGTTCTCAAGCGCGTCAAGGAAGTTTTCGTGACTGTCGGTCAGCAGGTGGTTGACATCGAAGCAGACCTTTACTCCCGAAGCCTTAACCATTCTTTCCATTTCGGCTGTGCAGTTGCCGAGGCATGAACGCGGCAAATCCTCAAGCGCGATTTTTGCGCCGTATTTTGCGGCATACTCGTTAAGCTCCTTAACGGTCTGAATACCGTGCAGAAGCCTTGTCTCGCGCTGTTCGTCGCTTACAGGCTCAAGACAGCCGTGAAGGACATACACCGACGGCTTCCAGCAGGCGGTAAGGTCGATTATCCTTTTGTAGCCGCGGACAACATCCTCGCGGTCTTTTTCGTTGAAATGTGCCGCATCCCATCCGCCGCCGAAGGGCAGATGAACGCTCCACAGATAATCGCCCTCCTTCAGAACCGCATCAGCAAGCGGCTGAACACGGGCAATCAGCTTTTCTTCTTCGCCCCTGCACGCAAGCAGGCGCGCCTCATCATATGTATACGGATTCCTGCGCCGCTCGGCAGGAGATTTCGCAAGCGGATTCGGGTCGGGCATGCGGGCGGGAATGCCGATTTCGAAGCATTCAAATCCCACGTCGATAAATTTTTTTGCGTCCCCGGGCTGATAGTGACCGAAGGAGATTCCGAGACGAACATCCCTTCCGCCGATTTTCATTTGCAACACCTCGATACGTTTTTCTTTAAAATACTTTATCACTTATTTCCGTTTTTTTCAAGAGTACAAACCGGATAAAGCGATTAAAAGCACTGTCCCCGTCAGCATAACACTGACGGGGACAAATCTCTGATTATAATATACTGTATTATTCCCACTCGATTGTGCTTACGGGCTTCTCACTCATGTCAAAGAGAACACGGTTAACGCCGGGAACCTCCTTGATGATTCTGTCGCGGATTTTGAAAAGGAGCGACATTGAAAGCTCGGGAACGGTAACAACGATAGCGTCTGTTGTGTTGACTGCGCGGATAACAACTGCCCAGCCCATGTAGCGCTGACCGTCCTTGATGCCTGTTGACTTGATGTCGGGAATAGCGGTGAAATACTGCCATACAACGCCCTCAAGTCCTGCCTTTGCAAATTCCTCGCGGAGGATTGCGTCAGACCCTCTTACCGCCTCAAGACGGCCTCTTGTGATGGCGCCGAGGCAGCGCACGCCGAGTCCGGGACCCGGGAACGGCTGACGGTAAACCATATTGTCGGGAAGACCAAGCTCCTTGCCGACAACGCGGACCTCATCTTTATAAAGAAGCTTAACGGGTTCAACAAGACCTTCAAAGTGAATATCCTCGGGCAGCCCGCCTACGTTGTGGTGAGCCTTAACGCCGTCTGATTCAAGGATGTCGGGATAGATTGTACCCTGTGCAAGAAACGCAACATCCTCAAGCTTGCGTGCTTCTTCTTCAAATACACGGATGAATTCCTCGCCGATAATCTTTCTCTTCTTCTCAGGCTCGTCAACGCCTGCAAGCTTGTCAAGGAAGCGGTCAACAGCGTCGATGTAGATAAGATTAGCGTTCATCTGATTGCGGAAAACCTCGATAACCTGCTCGGGCTCGCCCTTACGGAGAAGACCGTGGTTAACGTGAACGCATACAAGCTGCTTGCCTATTGCCTTGATAAGAAGCGCGGCAACAACCGATGAGTCAACGCCGCCGGAAAGTGCAAGAAGAACCTTCTTGTCGCCGACCTGCGCTTTGATTTCCTTTACCTGCTCGTCGATGAAAGCTTTAGCGAGTTCAGGAGTGTTGATTCGTGCCATTGATTCGGGACGAACAATTTTTTCCATACGAATTCCTCCAGTAC
>JAZUDP010000008.1:0-4005 GCA_045639705.1 Acutalibacteraceae bacterium | reverse complement strand
AGATTTTTAACCGCAACAGTAGCGTAATCCATAAGGCAGATGAGCATTGCTCTCCCAAGCTCCGCACCCCCGGCGATGTAATCATCGTAACCCTTCTGCTGAAGCTCGTCCTCAAATTTTACGCCGTCAATAACCGTAAGGAATGTGGTGTGACGGCAATGGTCTGACCAGTAGGTGTCTATCATGCGGATTTCCGTGATAGTCGGGCCGCGGTCTTCTCTTCTGAAATAATTCTGGCAGAACGCGATATCGTCGGCGTCCATTGCAAGACCGTAGTCGGCAACAAATTTTTCAAGTCCCTCTCTGTCGAGCTTGTTGAAGCCGTCAAGAGTCTGAACCGTTGAGGGAATTTCGTAGTTAACTCTGAGTGTTTCGGGCTTGGTAAGAACAGCCTCTCTTGCCTCAACGGGGTTGATAACGTATTTCTTGATTTCGTTCAGCTCGTCCTCGGAAAGGCTGCCGTAAAGTGCGTAAACCTTTGCCGAGCGGATAAGCGGACGCTCGCCCTGTGAGATAATCTGAATGCACTGTGCCGCGGAATCCGCGCGCTGGTCAAACTGACCGGGGAGATACTCAACGGCAAAAACAGTTGCACCGCTTAAATCAACATCAGCGGAGGCAATATCAACTTGCGGCTCCGAAAATACAGTGTTAACAGCGTAGTTAAACAGCTCTTCCGTAATGTTTTCGGCATCGTAGCGGTTGATAACTCTTACATCCTCAAGGCTCTTTATGTAGAGCAGATGTCTTATATCGTATCGGAGAGCCTTTGCCTCGTTGGCAAGCTCTTTTTTCTTTTCAACAAATATTCTGTAAACCATTTTTATGCCCTCGCTTTCAATGCTCTCTGTCCGATGTCGTGACGGTAGAATGCGTTGCCGAAGCTGATTTTTTCAACCGATGAATAAGCGTTCTTAATTGCTGTTTCAAGGTCATCGGCAATTTCCGTAACGCCGAGTACACGGCCGCCGTTTGTAAGGAGCTTTCCGTCCTGTGCCTTCGCGCCTGCGATATAAACCCTGTCGGCAATTTCGGGATCAATGCTGATCTCATAGCCCTTTTCATACTTTACGGGATATCCCTCGGAAGCCATGATAACACAGCAGGCATTCCTGTCGCTGAATTTAACCTCGGTTTCGCTGAGCGTACCGTTTGTGACCGCCTGCATGATTGTAAGCAGGTCGCTTTCGAGCAGGGGAAGAACAACCTGTGTTTCGGGGTCGCCGAATCGGCAGTTGTATTCAATAACCTTCGGGCCGTTCTTCGTAATCATAAGTCCGAAGTAAAGGCAGCCCTTGAATGTGCGTCCCTCGGCGTTCATAGCGTTGATTGTGGGCAGAAAAATCTTTTCCATGCACTCCGCCGCAACAGCCTCCGTGTAGTACGGATTGGGAGCGATTGTGCCCATGCCGCCCGTGTTCAGACCCTTGTCACCGTCAAGCGCACGCTTGTGGTCCATTGATGAAATCATCGGAACAACGGTTTTGCCGTCTGTGAATGAAAGAACCGAAACCTCGGGACCTTCAAGGAATTCTTCAATAACAATCTGGTCGCCGCTTTTGCCGAACTGCTTGTCCTGCATGATTGATATAACCGCGTCCTTCGCTTCCTCACGCGTCATGGCGATGATAACGCCCTTGCCCAGAGCAAGACCGTCAGCCTTGATAACCGTGGGAACAGGAGCTGTTTCAATGTAGGCGAGAGCCTTTTCTATATCGTCAAAAACCTCGTAAGCGGCTGTGGGAATGCCGTACTTTTTCATAAGGTTCTTTGAGAAAACCTTGCTGCCCTCGATGATTGCCGCCTTTGCCTCGGGGCCGAAGCAGGGGATACCGATTTCGTTGAGTCTGTCAACACAGCCCAGAACAAGCGGGTCGTCGGGAGCGACAACAGCGTAGTCGATTTTTGTATCAACGGCAAATTTTACAATGCCGTCAATGTCCGTTGCGCCTATGTTCACGCACTCGGCGTCGGCTGCGATACCGCCGTTGCCGGGAAGCGCATATATTTTTTCAACATCTTTATTTTCTTTTATTTTCTTTATTATGGCGTGTTCACGGCCGCCACCGCCGATTACCATTATTTTCATGTGCTTTTACCTCAATAAATCGGATATTTTTCACACAGTGCAATTACTTCTGCGGTAATTCTTTCCTTCTGATTTTCAAAGTCTTCTGCAACTTCCTTAATCCACTTGGCAATCATCAGCATTTCCTCTTCCCTGAAGCCTCTTGTCGTTACGGCGGGAGTACCTACGCGGATACCGCTTGTAACGAACGGCTTTTCGGGGTCGTTGGGAATGGCATTCTTGTTAACGGTGATGTGAACCTCGTCAAGACGCTTTTCCATTTCCTTGCCCGTGATGCCGAAGGGGCGAAGGTCGATAAGCATAAGGTGGTTGTCCGTACCGCCCGAAACGATGCGGAAGCCTTCTTTTGTCAGTGCATCGGCAAGTGTTGCGGCGTTTCTGATAATCTGCTGCTGATATTCCTTAAACTCGGGCTTCAGAGCCTCGCCTAGAGCAACTGCCTTTGCGGCGATGATGTGCATGAGCGGGCCGCCCTGTGTGCCGGGGAAGATAGCCTTGTTGATTTTCTTTGCGATTTCCTCGTCATTGCAGAGGATAAGACCGCCGCGCGGGCCGCGGAGAGTTTTGTGCGTTGTGGTTGTAACAACATCGGCATAGGGTACGGGACTCGGATGAAGTCCTGCGGCTACAAGACCCGCGATGTGAGCCATGTCAACCATGTAGTATGCGCCGACCTCGTCGCAGATTTCACGAATCTTCCTGAAATCGATAATTCTTGAATATGCGCTTGCGCCTGCGATAATAAGCTTCGGCTTGCATTCAAGCGCTGTCCTTCTGATAGCCTCATAGTCAAGAGCCTCGGTTTCGTCAGAAACGCTGTAAGGAACAATGTTGAAATACTTGCCCGAGATGTTTACGGGTGAACCGTGTGAGAGGTGACCGCCGTGTGCGAGATTAAGACCCATTACGGTGTCGCCTGTTTCGAGAAGCGCGAAGAAAGCCGCAAGGTTGGCCGAAGCGCCGCTGTGAGGCTGAACATTTGCAAAGTTTGCGCCGAAAAGCTTCTTTGCGCGCTCGATTGCAAGGTTTTCAACGATGTCAACATACTGGCATCCGCCGTAGTAGCGCTTGCCGGGGAAGCCCTCGGCATACTTGTTTGTAAGGACTGAGCCTGCTGCAAGCAGAACGCCCTTTGATACTATATTTTCGGAAGCGATAAGCTCAATGTTGTGCTGCTGTCTGTTAAACTCAAGGCTGCACGCGTCGAAAACTTCGCTGTCGTAATTTGCAAGTTCGTCAAAAAAATTACTCATGTTTTTCTCCTTAAAACTATTTATAAAAACGGCAATTCACAGCGGCTTGACGCCGCTGTGAAATATTGGATTAATGATGGAAGAGGCGCATACCCGTGAATGCCATAGCCATGCCGTATTTGTCGGCACATTCAATAACAAGGTCGTCACGGATTGAGCCGCCGGGCTCAGCAATGTATTTTACGCCGCTCTTCTTTGCTCTTTCGATGTTGTCGCTGAACGGGAAGAATGCGTCCGAACCGAGAGCAACATTGTCGATTGTCGCAAGATAAGCGTCCATTTCTTCCTTTGTAAAAGGCTCGGGCTGAACCGTGAAATACTTCTGCCAGTTGCCGTCAGCGCATACATCTTCTTCGTTCTTGTTGATGTAGCCGTCGATAACATTGTCACGGTCAGGTCTGCCGATTGTGTCCTTGAACGGGAGGTTCAGAACCTTTTCATGCTGACGCAGGAACCATGTGTCAGCCTTTGTGCCTGCAAGGCGTGTGCAGTGTATTCTCGACTGCTGACCTGCGCCTACGCCGATAGCCTGTCCGTCAACCGCATAGCAGACGGAGTTGGACTGTGTATATTTAAGTGTGATGAGTGCGATGATAAGGTCACGCACTGCGCTGTCGGGAAGTTCCTTATTTGCTGTAACAACATTTGAAAGCAGCTCACGGT
>JAZUDP010000007.1:0-26736 GCA_045639705.1 Acutalibacteraceae bacterium | reverse complement strand
GTAAGCTTCCGCTTTCATCGGCACATTCAGAACAGCGCGCAAGAGTTACACAGTGGGTTTCAATCGGCGCAAGCCTCGGCGGCTACATACCCAAGCTGTTCCCGACGGCGTGGGACATTCTCGAAAAAAACGGCATGGAAGAAAAGCTGATATTTGTCATGTTCGCATTTATCTTCGGTCTCGGCGGTCAGCTCATTGCCATGCGCGCTTCAAAGTACAAGGAGCGTTTTGATCCACCCGTTCAGAAGGGTGAAAGCTTCCTTAAGTCAATTACGGTTCTTCGCCATAATCCCACGCTTATCCTTATCAGCATTGCAAAGCTGATTCACGAAATGTACCCGAGAATCGACAGAACATATTTCTATCAGTCGGAATTCAGAAACAACAAGTCCTTCGGCGGCGGTACTGCCGAAACGATTTACGAAACGGTTTCAAGTATTCCCGGTGCGCTTTCGGTTTTCTTTGCCAATAAGATTATCGGCAAGTTCGGCGGCATGAAGCGTGCGCTTATTATTTCACAGATTGCCGTTATTTCCGCAAGAATAATTGCATATTTTGTCGGAATTATTCCTGCCTGCAGGTATAACACGGTTCACGGCTTCCTTATCGTGTGTGCAATTATCGGTATAAGCAGCGGATTTACAAGCTTTATGGAAATTGCTCACCGTTCGCTTATCAACGATTCAATCGACGAGGTTGAGCTTAAAACGGGTCTCCGTACCGAGGGTATCACTACCTCGGCGGGCAGCTTTGCAAACAAGCTTACAAGAAGCCTGCAGGAGCTTATCAAGAACTTTACTCTTTACAAGTTCCTCGGCTACAAGGCTATTCCCGGCGACAAGGATTATATTTTCCATCAGTCGGCGCATTTCTACAAATGGCAGTATCCGATATTTATACTCGCTCCCGTTATCGGCGAAGCGCTTTACGTTCTGATTATTCTTTTTGTCAAGGAAGACCCCGAGCATCAGGCTGAGGTTGAACGTCAGCTTAAGGAACGCCGTGCAGCGGCTGCGGCAAAGGCGGAAACGATTGACGCAGTGGCGAAAGAATAATAATTAACTTGTCAAATTGCAATTTGGCGGCGTGTCGCCGCACCCTCGCCGGGTTAGCGGTAAGCAGAAATAAAGTTACCGTGCGCAAGCCGTCGGAAATGTACAAATTACAATTTGTTTAATTATAAAAGCTTGCAGTTTTTCGGACTGCAAGCTTTTTCTTTATTAATATTTATATTTCAGCTTCGGCGGATTCTTTTTAAGATTTATCTTTTTAAGAATCGTTTTTGCGGGAAGTCCCAGGGCGACAACGGGCGGTATCAGCATTGATGCGGGTACGGCAAGGATGCAGATAACCGTCATAAGAATATCGCCTGCGTTCGACTTGATAACAGGGGACTGAATTTTCTTTTCGGGCTTGACGGTGAAATCAATTTCGCCCGCAGTGTCGGCCGCTCCGTTTTTAAAAAGCAGGGCTTCGACTATTTCCTTTACGGTGTAGCCCATAAGCGATTTGCTGCGGATATCCGTGAACGGCTGTGCGTCGATAACGCTGTCAGCGACTGCCGCGGCTTTCATCATCAACCTGTATTCAGGTGTTTCGGGCGTGAATTTTCCGTCACCTGCAACAAGATTGAAAAACGCGTCGGTAACAAAATCAAACAGTTTTTTATCTTTCAGCTTATCATATTCCGCCTTCGTAAGTCCCGCTTTTCTCCATATAAGTCCGAATACATCCCTGACTTTTCCGTCGGCAACAAGCTTGTTGAGCGGTGGCTTTATGTTGGTGTACTGTCTGAAATAATCCTTATAAAAATCGTGATAGTAATATTCACGCAAGGTCGGTTCATCAATTGTAAAGCCCTCCGGAATATTGACCTCGACTGTATCGTAAATCAGCTTGCTGTTCAGTCCGTCAAGGTCAATGCTTCTGAATGTCGGGGGATAGAAGCGTGTTGAAGCCGTCATGACATTGCACATTATATTGCCTTTGGGAGATTCAAGAAAATTGACGCAGCTTGCATGAGTGTGACCCGTAAATGCAAGATTGATTCCCATATCCGCAAGCGTATGTCCCGCCTCGGGAGAGCGCAGATTGCGGTTGCCCGTACCGAGTCTGTGAACGGGGACGGTGGGCATGAACGGATGATGCGAAACGGCGAAAATGAACTTGCCGTCCTCCTTTGCCTTGTCAATCATTTTTTTCATCCAGCGCAGACACGACGGAGTAAAGGTTGCGCTGATATCGTGCAGTGCTTCCTCATTGCGGAAAATATCGTTGAGCATAAGGCAGCGCGTTTTATCGTCAAGGTCAACGCAGTAGGAGAAGCTGCCTTCATCCATTGAAATTGCATCGTCCGCTCCGAATTCGCGGTACATTTCCCATATTTCCTCGGGTGTGCAGGACTCAACAAGCTTCGGTGTGCAGTCTTCCTCACTCCAGTCCTTATACGCAGGCTTTACATAATCCTTATAGCGGACGCCCGTCGGGTCAAAGTACGGCTTTTCCCAGGGACAGCTTGTAAACTCCGCCTTTGTATCGCCGTGCATACGGATAAAGGCGCGGTGATGGTGAAAATCGTGCGTCGCAAAAATGACATAAACCTTCTTGCCCATTGCCTTTATTTTACGCAGAAATTCAACAAAATCCTCATGACTGTATCTGTCGCCGTCATCGGTGAGGTCACCCGAAATAATCAGCGTGTCAAATTCTCCGGCCGCCTGAAGCAGTGCCTGCTCCGAGGTTGCGATTTTCAGCAGAGTGTCCTTGTCGTTCGGGTCGCAGAGCATTCTGCGCGAGACATAATGCGTATCTGAAAGCATTGCAAATTTCATGAATAATTACTCCTTTTCGGAATTATACAATTGATTATATCAGAACGGAATGATAATATCAACAGATATCTGTTCACTGAAAAAACGGCGGAACATTAAGCTCCGCCGCATTATTTTATCTGTTATACAAGCTCAAAATGATATTCGGCATTTTCAAACCAGTTATTTGTGATAAAGTTTCTGGGTCTGAAAACAACCTCGTTCTCGTAAACCTCAAGCTGTGCGCCGATACCTGACTGCGGGAGTCCGAACATGTTGATGATGCCGTAGGTGGGAAGGTTGAGGTATGTAACTCCGTTAACCTGCTCAGCGTTTGAAAGACTGTACATGCTGTCGATAGCCTTTGCCTTGATGCCTGCGTGCATATGTCCGCTGATGAAGAATACGTTGTCGTACTTTTCAAGAATGCCCTGAACATCATATTCGTCGCGTGCGATTCCGCTGCCGTCCCAGATAATGTCCTCGCCGTTGATTCCGTCAAGAGGCCAGTGGCTGAGTACAAATGTGGGCTTGCCGTCCTTTGTGCCGTCCGCAAGCTCTCTGTCGATGAAATCAAGCTGTTCCTGAGTCATGGAAACCGCGTCCCAGTGACCGCCGTCGATAACCTCGTCACCGATTACGATAACCTTAAAGCCGTTGACCTCAGTGCTGAAGTAGTTGACCTTGTCGTCTCTGCCCATGTATTCGTTGCGGTAGCGGATAAAGTTATCTCTTGCCTCTTCGCGCGTGATTGTTGTTTTATCTCTGTCGCCTGCGTGGCCGATATCGTGGTTGCCCGAAGCGGTAATAACCTCAACAGGGCTGTATTCGCCGATTATCTCGAAATACTTTGCAAGTGAGGGTTCGTCCGCATAGTTTGTGATGTCGCCTGTTACCCATATGGAGTCAACAGCTGACTTTGAACGGCTGATATTCTTAAGACCTGTCTTCAGAAAAGCCTTGCGGAAAAGCTCCTTTTCCTCAAGATGAGTGTCGGAAAGCAATTCAACGTTAAGAAGGCAATCATCCTTGAGCGTTTTTACAACAGGAGCCTTGATTCCCGAATAAGGAACCGCCGTGATGAAAATTGCGAGAAGAAACGCAAGAAAATGCTTGAATATTGATTTAACAACTGCCATAGTGTTACTCCTTTATCTTTTTTTGAGATTATATCATAATCCTTCTGAAATTGCCATACACAATTTTGACAAATGTTTAATGCTTTTATTGTCGCTTTTCTTTACAGTAAAGCACGGCAATGATATAATAATACAAAATATTCAGCGGAGTCTATCCACACCCTCGCCGGACTGGCGGTAATCGGAATCCCGCCGCCAAATTGGTTTTTGCCGCAGTACCTGCGGTCGTTCGCCGGGTTGGCGATTATCAAAATTCCGTACCCTGTTGAATACAGCGAAGCGCTTAATCACCCCGAATATCAGTTCTTTTTAAGGGAAAAATTCGCGGCTTATCTTGATAAATAAAAGTGTATATCATAAAAATAATCCTCCGAAGGGAAATCAATTCCCTCCGGAGGAGCTTTTATGTCTGAATTATTATCTTACAGAATAATTAATTTCTGTGAGAAATCGCCGAGAGTTGAAACATCAACATAATGGTGACCGAATGTTGCATGACCTTCGGAATCAATTGTCAGTGTTGAGCCGCCGTTCTTATCTTCGGTCCAGTAGCAGCCGGGGCCGCACTTAAGCGAATATGAAAGACGGACACCGTCAAACATGATTGATGAATCGTTTGTGTGGTCATGACCTGCAATCATGTTCTTTGTGCTGTCAAGCTCCTTAACGAGTGCAAAGAAGCCGCTGTCATACTCGGGGGAGCAGATAGGCTCATTGTTTGAGCCGAAGCTGTCTGCGTATTCGGGATTTTCATACTTGCCTGTTTTCTCGTTGTACTTTGCTTCGTTCCATGCGGTTCTGTACTGAATGCAGGGAATGTGGAAGAAAATTGAGCTTTCAACTGTCTTGCCTGCGAGAGCGTTGTTGCCCTTTACAGCCCACTCATACCATTCGAGCTGATTGTCCCAGAGATGGTCGTAACCGCCGCACTCAAGCTTTGTATTCGTATGAGTATCAAGCATGTAGATGGAATGGATAACCTTGCCGTTTTCTGTAATATTGATTATGTAGTTGCCTACGCCCATATCCTTGGGACCGAACTTGAATACGCTGTTCTTTGAACGGAAAACCTGCTGAGCGCACCAGTTCTCATAAGTTTTTTTGCCGTTGCCGCCGTCATGGTTGCCCATAACTGCAGCCCACGGAATATCAAAAGTATCAATATACTTTACAAGTCTGATGTAACCGGGTCTGCACCATGCGTTATCGCCTGTGAGGGTGATAAGGTCGGGCTGAACTTCTTCAATAGCCTTTGCAATTGTTGCCTCCGCAACTCTGCCGGGTTCGCCGTAAACCTCGTCTGAGCTGAGCTGAACATCGGAGAAATTGAGAACAACAAAATCCTTATCCGGGTCTTTTTCAAGCGTGAACGCATAATCCTCTGTGTATTCGGTTTCGGGTGTCCAGTCCTCGTAAAAGCTGTCAATGCCCTTGAAAAGCATCGGACCGTAAGGTGCGAGCAGCTGCCCGAGAGTGAGCATAACTGCAATAATAAGTCTTAAAATTGCCATAAATTTTTCCTCCTGTTATTTTTTAAAAGCATAGCACAACTCAGTCAGATTTTCAAGCTGTTTTTTATTCTGCAAAGCAGTAAAGTCTGCACCGAAGCACTTCCGGATACAGTTTATTCGGGATAATGCCGCCGTGAATATAATCGCATAAATGCTTAAACAGTAAATTCATAATCCGGCATAAGCGGACGGAGATGTGAAAAATCGTTGCAGAAGGAAATCCTCTGCTTTCCGTCCGGGGTATATTTGACCTTTGAAACGCTTGTGTGGTTGAGGCTTAAAATATAATTTCCTTCGCCCATTTCAACCGCCTGCGGAAGAAAATGGTTGCCGAACGAGCCGTGGGCGAAAACAATAATTTTCTGACCGTATGTAAAACGGCTGCGGAAATAGTCAATAACCGCTCTTGCGCGCGCGTCGTTGTCCTTATCCTCAAGATTGTCATACATCAGCGGCAGGTCTGTGTTCAGCTTCAGATTGTCGTAGTATCTGTTCAGATATTCAAGCCCCGTGCCGAAATAGCCGTAGCTTGAACCGTTTTCTATAATCTGCGGCAGGATTTCTATCTCGGGGTGATTGTCAAGCTGATTGCAGACCGCAGCTGCTGTCCGTACAGCTCTGACAAGCGGAGAAGAAAACACAGCGTCAAAATGTCTGTCCTTAAAGCGCTCGCCTAAAAGCTCCGCCTGCTTCACTCCCGTTTCAGTGAGATTTACATCGCAGGTGTCGCGTTCCTCAAACAATGCATTATTTGTTTCGCCGTGGCGTACATAAAAAATTTCAAGCTTTTCTTCCATGATATCACTCTTTCTTTTTTGCTGATGTAATTATAGCACAACAGTCCGGCTTCTGCAAAATAATTTAAAATAATATTGATGAAAATATTCGGATTATGATATAATAAATATATATCTAATGAAAAGGAGCTTTTGTTGTTATGAGAAAAAATTTCGGAGCGAAAACATATATCTATCCTCAGCCCGTGCTGATTATCGGCACATATGACGCGAACGGCAGACCCGACGCAATGAACGCGGCGTGGGGCGGAATCTGCGGTTACGATAAGGTCATGGTTGAGCTGGGCAGTCATCAGACAACCGACAACATCGCAGTTACAAAGGCGTTTACCGTAGCGATTGCCGATAAGGAAAATGTTATTGCAAGCGACTTTGTGGGCGTTGTTTCGGGAAGAAAAGACCCCGACAAAATGGCAAAGTCCGGCTTTACAACAATCAGAAGTGAATTTGTAAACGCGCCTGTTATCAACGAGCTTCCGATTACTCTTGAGTGCGAGCTTGAGGATATAATCGGCGGAATGTATATCGGAAAGATAATCAATGTCAGCGTTGATGAAAAGTATCTCGGCGAGGACGGAGAACCCGACCTTTCAAAATTCACTCCCATCACGTTCGACCCCGTTCATCATAAATACATTGCCCTCGGGGAAGAGGTCGGCAAGGCTTTTTCCGACGGCAAAAAGCTTATATAAATCACTCTGAAAAGAGGGAACGGAATGGCAAAAAACAAAGATAAAGCCGAACACATCAGAACGGTTGACAGTGCGGATAAAGTAAAAAGCGGCAGACTGCTTTCGTATGCTGTCGGTCTCGCGGGTCAGAATATGACCTACGCCTACATATCAAACTGGCTGTTTTACTTCATGACCTCGGTAATGAAAATCGATTCGGTCATGGTCGGAATAATCACAAGTGTTACAAGGGCGTGGGACTCTGTCAATGACCCGGTTGTCGGTGCGCTTGTTGATAAGCACCGCTTCAGAAACGGAAACAAGCTGCGCCCGTATCTCGCATTTACTCCGCCGGTTATCGGTGTGCTGACGGCAATAATGTTCATCAGCTTTCCCGTTGGGATGACGGCGAAAATAGCAATAATTTTTGCGGCGTATCTGCTGTGGGATTTCTTCTATTCATTCCAGGATGTTGCGCTGTGGGGAATGGTCGCGGTTTCCTCGCCCGATTCACACGAACGCGCAAGAGTTTCTCAGTGGGCGTCAATCGGCGCGGGCGCAGGCTCAACGGTCATAATGGTATTTCAGGTCCTGCGTTCCTCAATGAATAATGCAGGCATCAGCGATGCGGTTGTTTTTGCGATTTTCGGTATTGTTTTCGGACTGGGCGGAGAGCTTATCTCCATGAGCGCGCACAGAATGCAGGAAAAGGTTGAAACTCCGAAAAGTGAGGAAAGCCTGTTTGAAGCGATTTTTGTTCTGCGGCACAACAGGACTCTGCTGCTGATTTCCCTTGCGCGTTTCTGCAAGGACATCACACAGACGCTTCTGCCGTGGGCATATTTCTTTGAAAGCCGCAGGAGCTTTGACTTCGGCTTCGCGGAGTTTGACGGACCGACCTCTCAGGTTGTATACACCGTGCTTACAGGTGCGGTCGGTGCGCTTGCAATGTTCTTTGCAACCAGGGTTTCCGACAGGGTGGGCGGAATGAAGCGCATTCTTCTGCTTGCGCAGTCAACATCAGTCATACTCAGAATTGTCAGCTATTTTGTCGGCGTGGATTCAACTCCGAGGCTGTATATCGTAATGCTTCTTATGGCTGTTGTCAGCGTTCCGGTCAACATGATGGACATTGCGCACCGCTCGCTGACAAGCGATTCAATCGACTATGTCGAATACAAAACCGGAATGAGAACGGAAGGAATTTCCTTCTCAATTCAGAATTTCATCAGCAAGATTTCTTCCGCTGTCGCGCTTCTCATCAACGGCTTTATTCTCAGATGGCTGAAATATGACAACAATCTGAAGAACTATCAGCAGGGTACTCTGTTCATGAAATGGCAGTGGCCGATTTTTATCGCGGGTCCCGTCATAGGCTCGGTTTTCTATCTTATAGTTATTTCCTTTGTAAAGGATGACCCCGATGAAAGAAGCCGCATTGAGGCTGAGCTTGAGAAGCGAAGAAAAGATGTAAAAGAAAAAACAGAAGCAATTGAAGCATAAGAATAAGAGAGCCGAAGCTCTCTTATTTTTATTTAACGAGGTTATTGAATTCTTCGATTTTACTTTCTTCAACATTGCCCTTGAGCAGATTGAGGGCAATTATTTTTTTTGCCTTGAAATCGTCCTTTGACATATAGTCGCTTGAAATAACATTTGCCATTTCAAGATATTTCGGATTTTCCTTTATCTTATTTATGATTCTTTCGTAATACGGGCGAAGTGATTTTTCCGTTCTGGCAGGTGTTGTTATTCCGATGTCCGTACCGAAGCCGCAGGTCTGCTGAGTCTGCAGAATAAAAATTCCTTTTTTCTCAAGCTGGTCAAAAACCTCTGTTGCGCGCTCGGCAAAGACGGGTGCGAGTCTGCCGTGACGCTCTGTTGACCACGGATTCTCGTTAGGGATTTTAACGCTGTATTTATATTCGCCGTTGTCATTCATCAGCAGAAATCTTTTGCCCGATTTTCTTATGTCGCCCATCGTGACATCGGCAATGCTTTCAAAATCCGTCAGCGCGTATTCCGACGGTTCAAGATATTTCTCAAGCAGCGCGTCAACCCTGTCGAAATCAGCATGAAAATTAAAGGTGAACGGGCCGAAGCTGTCTCTTCCGTAATCACGGATATCAAGAATGAAAAACTCCGACGGATTTTCGTCCGTGATTTTTCTTAACGCCTTTAAATCATTTTCAATCGGCAGACCTCTTATCAGACTGTGGCTGTAAACAACCTTGTTTTTGAAAAGGTTCATATCAAGACGGATGCTGAACAGACGCACACCGTATCTGAACTGCTCCGCAAGGTCGCCGCACTGGCAGTTCGCAATCGGCAGAATCATTTTGCGGCAGCCCGAATTATGAGAGCCGGGCATAACAACATCCGTAAGTTTTGCTTCATCCTTCAGAAGTGACATCCAGTTTGAAAAGCTCATATATATCATCCTTTTCGTTTAATGCTGTCAAAATTTATTGATTATCTCTACAGCAGATTCTTTATGAACCGCTTCAGGCGTCCCTCATTGGCCTTCTGCACGGCAATCCGGACGATTTCATTTATGTCCTTTTTTACAAATGCCGGAGTAAATCCCGCAGGCTCAGAGTGGTCGCCACTGAGCGTCTCATCCGATATGGCGCAGGCGGCGCCGTAAAACTCGGGAATATCAAGAATGTATCTTATTTCGTCGGCGAGTTTCCCGTGCGGATATGTCTTTGAACGTCTGCACATGATAAAATACTGCAGGGCAAGATTTTTCATTTCAACATCAATCAGCCCTTTGTAATAATCGCTTACGCCGTATTTTGCGGCATGTTCTTTTTTAACACGGTAAAGAAGAACACAGTCGTCAACGAAGCTTTTCATGAATCTGTTTGTTCCTCCTCCGTAGCGGTAAAAATAAACCGTATTATCTATTATAACAACACGGTTCGCCTCCGGAACAAGACGGATTGTTACATTCAGGTCTTCTCCGTAGTAAAACGGAAAATCGTTTATCTGAGAGTAGATTTTCAGAAAATAATCTGTCCGGTAAAACTTTGCCCACAGAGTAACGGAAAAGCTTCCGTATCCGAAAAATCCGTAATATAAATCCTTTACTATTGTGTCGTGTTCATATATTTTTGTTACGGAAGGGGAGGATGAGCCTCCGGTGAGGTCGGGATATCTTGAGCTGATGAATTTTTCCGAGGAAGCGGCAACGAGGTCACAGCGGTTCTCTTCGGCGGTTTTGTAAAGCACCTCAAGCGAATTGACCGGTAAAAGGTCATCGCTGTCAAGAAACATCATATATGTGTTTTCTGCGTCGGTTATTGCGTTTATTCCTGTATAACGCGCCTTTGAAAGTCCTCCGTTTTTCTGATGAATTACCCTGATTCTGCCGTCAGTTTCAGCGTACCGGTCACAGATTTGTCCGCTTTTATCCTTTGAGCCGTCATCGACAAGAATCATTTCCCAGTTTTCATATGTCTGGCTGATAACGGAATCGATGCAGTCCTTCAGATATTTTTCAACATTGTATACGGGAACAAGAACATATATTTTCTTATCCATAAAATCATCCTCTGAATTCAGCGAATAATACTTTTTTGACTTTAATAATTATACAGTAAACAAAAAACAAAGTCAATGGAAAGAAATTTCTGATAAAAATCAAGCAAATCAAAGAAAAAAGCAGAAAATCAAAGGAAATTCAAGCAAACGGGACATAATTGGTCAAGGAAGAACAGCACACTGCAATTTTGACCTTTGCTGACTTTTGACGAAAGGTCAAAGAAGGTCTATAATACATCACAGAAAGGTCAAAGAAAGTCAAAGTCAAAAAGGAGGCGATGGCATGAGCATGAGCAATATCATAGCGAACATGATTCTTGAAATGCTCAGCGATGACGGAGAGACGGAAATTCAGCGAAACGAGCTTGCACAGACGCTCGGGTGCGTTCCGAGTCAGATTAATTACGTCATTTCTTCGCGTTTTACCCCCGAACAGGGATATATAGTTGAAAGCAGGAGAGGCGGCGGCGGATATATCCGCATAGCCCGCGTAAAATATGACAAATCGGCAATGCTTATGCATGTAATCAATACGGTGGGAAATTCGATTGATGAGGCTACCTGCAGAGCGCATATATATAATCTGAATTATCAGGAGCTTCTCTCAGCCGATGCTTCGCGGCTTATGCTTGCGGCAATAGACGACAGGTGCTTCCGTGAGGTTCCCGCCGAACTGAGAGACAAGGTCCGCGCGGCAATATTCAAACAAATGCTGCTCGTTATTACACAGTAAAAGTATCTGAAAGGGTGATTTAATATGTTATGTCAGAATTGCGGAAAAAATGAAGCAACAACTCACATCAAACAGGTTATAAACGGCGAAACAGCCGAAACACATCTCTGCGCTTCATGCGCCGACCACCTCGGCTATGCCGATATGTTCTCGGGCTTCGGCTTCAACCTTGACGATTTCTTCGGAGGTCTTCTCGGTGAGAATGTGAAGCTTCTCGGCGGTGAAAAGGAGGAAAAATGTCCGAAATGCGGATACACCTTCTCCGATATCGTCAAGAGCGGCAGACTCGGATGCGCGGACTGCTACCGGAAGTTTTACGACAGACTTCTGCCTTCTCTGCAGAGGATTCACGGTAAAATCAAGCATACGGGCAAGCAGGCTATGGTCGTAAGCTCAAGCACAGAACCGAAAATCAATCCCGTTGCAAAGCTTAAAGAGGATTTGCAGAAAGCGATTGAAGAACAGAATTTTGAACAGGCGGCGGTTCTTCGCGACCGCATAAAGGAAATGGAGGCGGGCAACAATGAATAAGTGGTATATCGAAAACGGCGACCAGGGCGATATCGTCATCAGCACGCGCGTCCGTCTTGCAAGAAATCTTGAGGACTATCCTTTCCCGTGCAGGCTTACCGTAAAGGGCAAGGAGGCTGTGTGCGAGGAAATAAAGAACGTGATTCTCGAAAACGATACATGGGGCTTCAGCTTTGCGAAGATGAAGGATTTCACACGGGCGCAGGCTGTTTCCCTTGCGGAAAGACATCTTATCAGTCCCGAATTTGCTTCTGACCGCGCAGGCAGAGCGCTGCTTCTTACCGACGACGAGGCGGTAAGCATAATGCTGTGCGAGGAGGACCATATCAGACTTCAGGTCATGATGGCGGGACTTGCACTCAACGAAGCCTATTCGGTTGCGGATAAGATTGACAACATTATCGGCTCAAAGCTGAATTACGCCTACGATAACCGTATCGGCTACCTTACACAGTGTCCGACCAATCTCGGCACTGCAATGAGAGCCTCAGTTATGCTTCATCTTCCTGCACTTACACGCTGCGGACAGATAGGCAAGCTTGCGTCAACCGTTTCAAAGCTCGGACTTACAATCCGCGGAGCATACGGCGAGGGTTCAAGCCCGAGAGGCGATATCTATCAGCTCAGCAATCAGATTACGCTCGGAATTTCCGAGGAATCCGCACTCAACAACTTACAGTCGATTACCTTACAGCTTGTTGCACAGGAAAGAGCCGCGGCGGAGAAGCTTGTGGAGAATCCCGTGGAAGAGGATAAAATTTTCCGCGCAAAGGGTATCCTTGAAAACGCCCGCGTTCTGAGCGGCGACGAGTACATGGAGCTTGCGTCGCTTTTCAGAATGGGCATATCCTGCAAGGCTGTGGACTTTGACATTACAAAGCTCAACGAGCTTACCGTCAGGGTTCAGCCTGCAACAATAAACGCCGCTGAGGAAAAGGAGCTTACGGCGGCGCAGAGGGATATTATCCGTGCAAAGTGGGTAAGGGAAACGCTTACGGCATAATTAATAAGAGAGGAACAGGAGTTCTTTTCGGTCGGATGTTGAGTATTTTTACTTTGATTTTTTCGGCAGAAAGGGACTCCTGCTTTAAAATGAAAACAGAGATATAAGGGAGAAATTAATATGTATAAATTCACAGGCTTTACACAGAAGGCAAATCAGGCTCTTAACTCAGCCGTCGAATATGCCGAGAATCTCGGCCATACCTATATCGGCAGCGAGCATCTGCTTCTCGGACTGCTTGAGGTTGACGGAAGCGTGGCTCAGACAGTGCTTGCGTCAAGGGGAGTTACGCTTGATAAAGTGGAAAGCGCAATCCGTTCAAGCATAGGCATCGGTACTCCGACGGTGCTTTCACCCAACGATTTTACACCGAGGAGCAAGAATATAATCGAAACGGCAGTCTCCGCGGCGAAAAGCATCGGTACGGGCTATGTCGGCACAGAGCATCTGCTTGCCGCGATTATCCGTGACGAAAGCTGCTATGCGATGAATATTATCGAACAGCTTGGCACAACCTCGTCGGAGCTTGCGGGCGAAATTACCCGTTCGATGGCAGGCGGCACAAATTCACAGAATCAGAAGAGCGGAGCGGCTCAGAAAAAGAAAACGGAAACGCCGACGCTTGACCAGTACGGCAGAGACCTGACGGTCATTGCAAAGCAGGGGAAAATCGACCCCGTCATCGGCAGACAGAAGGAGATTGAACGTGTAATTCAGATACTCAGCCGCCGTACAAAGAACAATCCGTGCCTTATCGGCGAGCCGGGCGTCGGAAAAACCGCCATTGCGGAGGGACTTGCACTGAAAATCGCTTCGGGCGAGGTTCCCGAGCTGCTTACGGATAAGCGAATCGTAGCCCTTGACCTTACGGGTATGGTTGCAGGCACAAAGTACCGCGGAGATTTTGAGGAAAGAATCAAGGCGGCAATTGACGAGGTTGCAAAGGACGGCAATACAATACTTTTTATAGATGAGGTTCACACTCTTATCGGCGCGGGCTCGGCGGAGGGTGCGGTTGACGCCGCCAATATTCTCAAGCCCGCTCTTGCGAGAGGAGAAATGCAGGTTATAGGCGCAACTACGCTTGAGGAATACCGGAAGAATATCGAAAAGGATTCGGCGCTTGAAAGACGTTTTCAGCCCGTAACGGTCGGGGAACCCACTCCGGAGGAGGCTGTCGAAATCCTTAAGGGACTCCGCGATAAATATGAAGCGCATCATAAGGTGAAGATTACGGATGAAGCCCTTGAGGCGGCAGTGAAAATGTCGGCAAGATACATCGGCGACCGTTTCCTGCCCGACAAGGCCATTGACCTTGTGGACGAGGCGGCTTCAAAGGTAAGACTCCGCGCTTATACTCCGCCTGAGGAAATCCGTGAGCTTGAGGAAAAAATAAAGCATATCGGCGCCGAAAAATCGAATGCCGTCAACAATCAGGATTTTGAACGTGCGGCAGCGCTGCGTGATGAGGAAAAAGAAGCGCAGAGGCAGCTTAATGAGCTTAAGGACGGCTGGAAGAAGCAGAATACCGAAACAAACGGTGCGGTTACGCCGGATGAAATAGCCGCCATTGTATCCGAATGGACTCATATTCCCGTTGTTCAGCTGACGCAGGAGGAAAGTCAGCGCCTTCTCGGTATGGAGGAGGAGCTTCACCGCAGAATTGTCGGACAGGACGAGGCCGTTTCGGCAGTGTCAAGGGCAATCCGCCGCGGAAGAGTCGGACTCAAGGACCCCAACAGACCGACAGGCTCGTTTATTTTCCTCGGACCTACGGGCGTTGGCAAAACCGAGCTTTGCAAAACTCTTGCCGCAAGTCTTTTCGGCGATGAAAACGCCATGATAAGAATGGATATGTCCGAATATATGGAAAAGCATACGGTATCCCGCCTTGTCGGTTCGCCTCCGGGTTATGTCGGCTATGACGAGGGCGGTCAGCTTACGGAAAAGGTTCGCCGCAAGCCTTACAGCGTAGTGCTTTTTGATGAAATCGAAAAGGCTCATCCCGATGTTTTCAACATGCTTCTGCAGATTCTTGACGACGGTGTGCTTACGGATTCACAGGGAAGAAAGGTTGATTTCAAGAACTGCATTGTAATAATGACATCGAATGTCGGTGCAAAGCTTATCAGCAGCACCAATGCAAAAGCACTCGGCTTCAGCGGTGCCGAAAACGGCGGCGTAATGAGCAGCACCGAGATTCACAGTGCGGTAATGGGCGAGCTGAAAAAGTGCTTCCGTCCCGAATTCCTTAACCGTGTTGACGATATCATAGTATTCGAACAGCTTAAAAAGGATGACATTAAGGAAATTGCGGGACGCATGCTCAATACTCTTTCAAAGCGCGTCGCAGGGCTTGATATTACACTGAGCTTTGATGACAGCGCCGTTGAACACATAGCCGACGCGGGCTTCGACCCGGTTTACGGCGCAAGACCGCTCAGACGCGCCATTCAGTCTCAGATTGAGGATAAGCTCAGCGAGGAAATGCTTGAGGGCAGGGTAACTGCAGGCGGCACGTTCATCTGCAGGTACGAAAATGACGGCTTTGTTTTTCAGAAAACAGATAATTAACATTTAATTCACATTTAAACTGTTGACAAAATAAGGAAACGGTTGTATATTAGTATCAAGAGTTAGCACTCTTACAAAAAGAGTGCTAACGGTGCTAAAAAGAAGGTGAGGAAATGGAATTAAGCCCGCGCAAGGAAAAAATACTTGCTGCAGTTATTGAGAATTATATTAAAACAGGCGAGCCTGTCGGTTCAAAATCAATTATGGCTTTGCTTTCCGTTTCTTCCGCCACAATCAGAAATGAGATGGCTGAACTTTCGGCGCTCGGACTTCTTGAACAGCCCCACACCTCGGCGGGACGCGTTCCCACCAATGAGGGCTACCGCTATTATGTTGACAACCTCATGGGCGTCAGACATCTTGACGAGGCGGTCAAGCACAGAATAGAAGCGGGCATATCGGTTAAAAACGCAAGTCCCGAAACAATTCTTGCCCGTGCAAGCGAGTTCCTTGCGGACATGACCGAATGCGCGGCGGTGTCAACAACTCCGTCGGGCGAGAACGCAACCGTCAGACGCGTTGAATTTGTTCCCGTGGGAACAAGAACGGGAATGATAATCCTGCTTACCTCAACGGGCATGATAAAAAGCAAGGTCTGCCGCAGCGATTACGACCTGACAGCGTCACTGATAGAGAAATTTTACAATATAGTAAAATCGACCTTTATTGGAATGCCGCTTGACGATATCGATGTTGCGACGCTTCAGACCCTTGTCGCTTCAATGGGCGCGGACGCTCTGGTGATGATACCCTTTGTTTCAACGCTTTCCGAGCTTGCACAGGACGCGATGAAAACCATGATAATGCTCGGCGGACAGTCAAACATCCTGCGTTACAGCAGCGATTACGGTCAGACCGCGTATGAGCTTATGGATTTCCTGCGCAGAGGCGAGCCGATAAGCAGAATGCTTTCCGAAAGCAAGGACGATGTGGGCGTTACAATCGGCGGCGAAAACAAGTTCAAGCAGCTTGAGAATTCAAGCGTTATTACAGCACATTACACCATAGACGGTGACAAAAGGGGTTCAATCGGAATAATCGGTCCCACAAGAATCGATTATGCAAGTCTTATTCCGAGCGTCAGGTATCTGACCGATTTAGTCGGTAATTTACTTACGCAGACTCTTAAAGAAGACTGAGCAATCAGTGATTACCTGAAAGGAATGATATCTGTTGGCAAAGAAAAAGAACAGTGCCGGTGAAGTAAAAGAAAAAGAAACGCAGGCGGCTGAAGAAGTTAAGGAAGAGGCTGCCGAAGAAAAAAAGGCTGAACCGTCAAACGAGGAAAAGCTTCAGAAGCAGCTTGATGAAAAAAATGACCAGCTTCTGAGAATGGCGGCTGAATACGATAATTTCCGCAAGCGTTCACAGCGCGAAAAGGATGCGCTTTATGCAGACTGCAAGTCAAGCGTAATTAAACAGCTCCTTCCCGTAGTTGACAATTTTGACAGAGTTTTCGCAAATCCCGACGCAAATTACGAGGATTTCAAGAAAGCTGTTGAAATGACATACAAGCAGTTCAACGATTCGTTCAGGACTCTCGGAGCCGAAAGCTTCGGCGAGGCAGGCGAGGAGTTTGACCCCAACATTCACAATGCGGTAATGCATACCGAGGATGAGGCTCTCGGTGAGAACGTAATCTCAACGGTACTTGCAAAGGGCTATAAGCTGGGCGATAAAATCATCCGTCCCGCAATGGTTGTAGTAGCTAATTAAACAGCAGTTAATATTAATTAATATATAATATTTGGAGGAATATATTATGGCAAAGGTAATCGGTATCGACTTAGGTACAACAAATTCATGCGTAGCAGTTATCGAAGGCGGCGAGCCTGTAGTTATCGCTAACGCAGAGGGCGCAAGAACAACACCCTCAGTAGTAGGCTTCGGCAAGAACGGCGAAAGAATGGTAGGTCAGGTTGCAAAGCGTCAGGCTATCACAAATCCCGACAAGACCGTTTCTTCAATCAAGCGTCAGATGGGTTCTGACTACAAGGTTACAATCGACGACAAAAAATATACACCGCAGGAAATCTCCGCTATGATTCTTCAGAAGCTCAAGACAGATGCTGAAGCATATCTCGGCGACAAGGTAACAGAGGCTGTTATCACGGTTCCAGCATATTTCACGGACTCACAGCGTCAGGCTACCAAGGACGCAGGTAAAATCGCAGGACTTGAGGTAAAGAGAATCATCAACGAGCCTACAGCGGCTGCTCTCGCATACGGCATTGACAAGGAAGATGACCAGAAGGTTATGGTTTACGACCTCGGCGGCGGCACATTCGATGTTTCAATCATTGAAATGGGCGACGGCGTACAGGAGGTTCTTGCAACAGCAGGTAACAACCGTCTCGGCGGCGACGACTTTGACCAGAGAATCATGAACTGGATTCTTACAGAGTATCAGAAGGAGAGCGGAATCGACCTTCGCGGCGACAAGATGGCTATGCAGCGTCTTAAGGAAGCGGCAGAGAAGGCAAAAATTGAGCTTTCCGGCGTTACAACATCCGATATCAACCTTCCTTATATTACTGTTGATGCAACAGGTCCCAAGAACCTTGAAATGACTCTTACAAGAGCAAAGTTCAACGAGCTTACAGCTGACCTTGTTGAAGCAACAATGGGTCCCGTCCGTCAGGCAATGAAGGACTCGGGTCTTTCAAATTCCGAAATTGACAAGGTCCTCATGGTCGGCGGTTCTTCAAGAATTCCCGCTGTTCAGGACGCAATCAAGAAGTTCACAGGCAAAGAACCCTTCAAGGGCATCAATCCCGACGAGTGCGTTGCAATCGGCGCTTCTCTCCAGGCGGGTGTTCTCGGCGGCGAGGTTAAGGGACTTCTCCTTCTTGATGTTACTCCGCTTTCACTCGGTATCGAGACAATGGGCGGCATCAACACAAAGATTATAGACAGAAATACAACAATCCCCGTAAAGAAGAGCCAGGTTTACTCAACTGCTGTTGACAATCAGCCCTCTGTTGAGGTTCACGTTCTTCAGGGCGAAAGAGAGTTTGCAAAGGACAACAAGACTCTCGGCATCTTCCACCTTGACGGCATTATGCCCGCACGCCGCGGCGTTCCTCAGATTGAGGTTACATTTGACATCGACGCAAACGGCATCGTTCATGTTTCCGCTAAGGACCTCGGCACAAACAAGGAGCAGTCAATTTCAATCACATCCTCAACAAATATGTCCAAGGATGACATCGAAAAGGCAGTTCACGAGGCTGAGCAGTTTGCACAGGAAGACAAGCAGCGCCGTGAGGAGGTTGACACAAGAAATAACGCCGACCAGATGGTTTACCAGTGCGAGAAGCTTATCTCCGAAGAGGGTGACAAGTTCGATGCAGCCGACAAGGACGCTCTTAACGCAAGTATCGGAGAGCTTAAGGAAGCTCTCAAGGGCGAGGATATCAATCTCATCAAGAACAAGCAGGAAGCTCTTCAGTCCAAGTTCTATGAGATTTCCGAGAAAATGTATAAGGCGGCAGGAGCGGCACAGGGCGCACCTGAGGGATTTGACCCCAACGCAGCCGCAGGCTTCAACGGCGGTGCAGGCGCACCCGGCGGTGACGGCTTCTACGATGCCGACTATACTGATGTTACGGACGACAACAACTGATTTGTTTGACTTACGGGCGCACCGCTTCTGCGGTGCCGCCCGATGTTATAATGAATAATGAAAAATGAATAATGAAAAATTAAGGAAAAGCTTCGCTTTTGAACATTATAATCGGGTACGGGCAAAGCCCGTCCGAAATTATTCATTATTCACTATTCATTATTAACTAAAACGGAGCGATATTATGGCAGATAAAAGAGATTACTATGAGGTACTCGGTGTTGAAAAAAGCGCAAGTGCCGATGAAATAAAAAAGGCATACAGAAAAAAAGCGAAGCAGTACCATCCCGACCTTAATCCCGGCGACAAGGAAGCCGAGGCGAAGTTCAAGGAAGCCAACGAAGCTTACGAGGTACTCAGCGACGACCAGAAGAAGGCCCGCTACGACCAGTTCGGACACGCGGGCGTTGACCCGAATTACGGCGCGGGCGGCGGATTCGGCGGAGGCTTCGGCGACGATATCGACCTCGGAGATATTTTCTCAAGCTTCTTCGGCGGCGGATTCGGCGGAGGCTTCGGAGGCGGCGGAAGACGCGCCAACCCCAATGCACCGCGGCGAGGCGAGGATTTGCAGTCATCTGTCACAATTTCCTTTGAGGAGGCGGCAAAGGGCTGCAAGCGCAAGGTTGATGTGAACCGTGTTGAGGTCTGCCCCGAGTGTAACGGAAGCGGCGCGGCAAAGGGTTCGTCACCCGTAACCTGTCCCGAATGTCACGGCACAGGTCAGGTAACCGCACAGCAGAGAACACCCTTCGGCGTTATTCAGACTCAGCGTGCCTGTTCACGCTGCGGCGGCAAAGGCAAGATTGTGGAAAATCCATGTCAGAAGTGCCGCGGCAAGGGCATGGTTTCCAAGCGCAGTACGCTTGAGGTTGACATTCCCGCAGGTATTGACGACCGTCAGATTCTGAATGTACGCGGCGAGGGCAACAAGGGTATCAACGGCGGCCCTGCAGGCGATCTCCATATCAATGTCAATGTTCGTCCGCATCCTTTCTTTGAGCGTGACGGCTTCAATGTCTGGTGCGAGGTTCATGTAACCTTTGTGCAGGCGGCAATGGGCGACAGAATCAAGGTCATGACTCTTGACGGTCCTGTTGAGTACCCCATTCCCGAGGGAACACAGCCGGGTGCGGTGTTCAAGCTTAAGGGCAAGGGCATTCAGAACATAAGAACAAAAATCCGCGGCGACCAGCTTGTAAGAATCATCGTCGATGTTCCGACAAAGATGAACGCTGAGCAGAGGGATGCCCTGCTTCACTTCAATGAGGTCATGGGCGGCGGCAGACCCGACCCCGAAGACAAAAAAGGCTTCTTCGGTAAAAAAAGAAGATAAAAATTTCAGATAAACAACAGTCCCGCAGAAACCTCTGCGGGATTACGTTGTATTACGGCGTTAGTAATTGACGGAATATTTCTTTTGATATATTATTAAGCCTGTCATCCTGGACGAAGCGAAGAAACTCAAACCAGTGTTTTCTCTTTTACTGAGATTCTTCGTCGCAGGCTCCTCAGAATGACAGAAATTAATGTATAAAAGTGATGTCATTCTGAGCGAAGCGAAGAATCTCAAAAAATAAGGTCTTATCGTTTCTGAGATTCTTCGTCGCAAGCTCCTCAGAATGACAAGACTTTGAGTTGTTTTGTCATTCTGAACTCAGTGAATAATCTCAAATAGCATTAAAATAATCATTACGAAAGAAGAATTTCATGCCATATTCAACATACATATTCGACCTTGACGGCACATTGCTTGACACCTTGCAGGATTTGGCCAATGCCGTCAACCGTGCAATGCGCGAAATGAACTATCCCGAGCGCACGCTTAACGAGGTGCGCCGCTTTATCGGCGACGGAATGCGCATGCTTATCCGCCGTTCTGTTCCCGAAGGAACAGGTGAGGAAGACTGTGAAAAAGCGCTTGCTGTTTTTCATGAATATTATCTCCGCCATATCGCCGATTTCACAAAGCCGTATGACGGAATACCCGGGGTTATCAGCACGCTTAAAAGTCGCGGCTGCAGGCTTGCGGTTGTGTCGAACAAGTCGGACGATGCGGCAAACGCGGTTGTTGAAAAATATTTCGGAAAAAGCTTCGATATCGTTGTCGGCAAGCGCGAAAGCTTCCCGGCAAAGCCTGACCCCGCGTCTGTTGAATATGTTATGCGGCGCCTCGGCGCAGAGACGGAAAATACCGTTTATATCGGCGATTCCGATGTCGATGTTTTCACGGCGCATAACGCGGGACTGAAATGCATAGGCGTCACATGGGGCAACCGTACAAGGCGGGAGCTTATTGACAGCGGTGCTGATTTTATTGCGGACAGCTCCGATGAAATACCGAACATATAAAGAACCGGCAGATTCAAGTCTGATAACAGACCCGAATCTGCCGGTTTGTATTTTCAATAAATGCGATTTGTTTATTGCATTTTTCCCATTCGGTATGATATTATTATCACATTGGGGGCGTATACATGAAACTCGCATTAAATGAAAACAAAACTTATCAGAGGTTTGAGGGCTTCGGCGCAAGCGGCGCGTGGTGGGCGCAGGTTGTCGGCGGCTGGGATGAGGCTGACGGCGGCATATCAAAGCGCGACAGAATTTCTCAGCTTCTTTATAGCAAAACCGACGGCATCGGTCTTCGTACATACCGTTACAATATCGGCGGCGGTTCGGCCGAAAGCGGCAAAGGCGTTTACTGGGACGCCGCGCGCCGCGCCGAATGCTTCGGTACTGTCGGAAATTGCGATTTCAGCAGGGACGCAAACGCCGTTTATATGATGCGGCAGGCGGCAAAGGACGGAGCGGACGAAATAATCCTTTTTGTCAATTCTCCTGTTGAATCTCTTACCAAAAACGGCATGGCGCAGCTCGGGAAGCATCAGATTTTCAGAACAAATCTTGCAAAGAAAAACTATGCTGACTTTGCCTGTTACTGTCTTGATGTCACCGAGCATTTTGTCAGAGAGGGTCTGCCCGTAAAATATCTTTCTCCCGTCAATGAACCGCTGTGGATATGGAACGGCGGTCAGGAGGGCTGTCACTATTCGCCCCGTCAGGCAGGACTTGTGATGAAATGTTTTGCCGAAATGCTCAGAGAACGCCCCGTACTTGACGGCGTAAAGCTTTCGGGCGTTGAAAACGGCGATATCCGCTGGTTCAATAAATCATATACCCGTGAAATGCTTAAGCATAAGGCTGTGCGCGAGGCGATTGACAGTGTTGATATTCATTCGTATTTCATCAATAAGGTTGAAATTCCGTTTTTCAGCGACAGAATCGGTTTCCTTAAGCGTTTCCGCAAATGGATGGACAGGAAATATCCCGATGTTCCCGTAAAGATGAGCGAATGGACTCACATGAAGGGCGGCAGGGACGCCGGTATGGCTTCCGCGCTTGAAACCGCTAAAATCATCATGGAGGATATTTCAATTCTCAATGTCACCTCATGGCAGCACTGGCTTGCCTGCTCGCCATACGATTACTGCGACGGACTTATTTATCTTGACTTTGACAGGCATACATACGAAATAACCAAACGCTACTGGGTAACGGGTAATTTTTCAAAGTTTATTCCTTTCGGAGCGGTTCGTTTTGATGTCGGAACTGACAGTGAAAACGTTAAAGCGGTCGGCTTCATAAAGGATGAATACCGCACGGTTGTGCTTGCGAATTTTTCCGAAAAAAGTGAAAGCTTTACCGCGGAAAAGGACGGAAAGCTTTTCATAACCGATGAAAACCGCAGCCTTGAAGAGCGCAAAATCAACGCAGGCGAAACAGCGGTGCTTGAGCCGGAATCTGTGACGACCTTCGTTTACGGGAGCTGAAATTATGAAAATAAACATTAAAGAAACAGTTACAAAGGCGTTAACCGCCGCGAAAACATACTGGAAAAAACCTCCCGAGGGCCGTTTTATGACCTATAAGGAAATCGCGTCGCTGTCAGGCGGCGGAATCGGCGTCAAGCTTATTACATACTGCATCAGTCAGATGATTATTTCTGTCGGCAATGCGCTTCTTGCCAACACCATCGGCATCGACCCCGTTTCGCTTTACATTATTTATATAATTTCCCTGCTTTCGGGTTTTCCGCTTACGGCGCTCAGAGCGAACATGATTGACAACACCCGTAATATTAAGGGAAAATATCGCCCGTACATACTTTCAATGGGTATTCCGACGGCGATTCTCGGTATAGGCTTCATAGTTATGCCGTATGAACACATGTCGATGTTTATGAAATGTACCGTTGTACTTGTGTTCAATATCGGCTTCCAGTTCTTTTACAGCTTCTTCAACGATGCATATGACAGCCTTATCAATGTCCTTTCTCCCAACAGCATTGAGCGAAGCGATGTGCTTTCAATCCGTTACGTTGTAGAGAATCTTTCCCCGTCAATTGCGAACATTGCTTTCCCTCTGCTCGCAAAGCTTATCACGGGTGAGAATACGCTTTACAGCATCAAGGCGTACAGATTTTCATTCCCGCCCATGCTTGTTGCGGGACTGCTTATTTCAATACTTGTTTACGCCAACACTGAGGAGAAAATCGTTCAGGCAAAGTCGCATTTTATCGGCATCAAATTCTCCGACGCCTTCAGAGCTGTTGTTCACAACAAATATTTCTGGATAATCTCGCTTGCCGGATGGGTCGGCTTCCTTGAAGGCTCATTTGCCAATATACTCCAGTGGATGTACAACTACCGTGAGGCATGCTCTGCGGCTCAGTATTCGCTGATTATCGCCATTTCGGGCAACGCTTCACTGTGGCCCAATCTTGTCGGTCCTTTCCTTATCAGACGGTGGGGCAAGAAAAAGATACTAATTTATTCAAATCTTCTGAACATTGTCTTTATTGCGGCAATGCTTCCTATAGTGCGCAATTCGTCGGCACCGGGAATAATCTGGCTGCTGCTTGTGTTTATCTTTATAAATCAGTTCCTTACCTCTCTCGGTTATCTTATGGGACCGAGCATCAACGCCGATATCCGCGACTATCAGCAGTATGTAACGGGCGAGAGAATTGACGGAATGTTCGCCGCGGTCGGTCTTATCGGCAGCGTCATCACAATGTTTACGGGCATGGTTCTGCCTGTGATTTATGAAAAATCGGGACTTAATAAGGAAGTCGCCATGTCTCTCGGCTTCGACGGCAGCAATGTTTACGATGTGCTTTATGATGAGAAATATTTCGCAGGCATCTGCTCTGTTCTTGTCATTGCCTCAATCATCGGAGCGGCGATGAATGTTATCCCGTATTTCTTCTACGATTTCACCGAAACAAGACAGAAATCAATTGTCAGCGTTCTCAGAATAAAGGCGTTCTTTGAGGACTACAAAGACGGAGACGGTTTCTCGGAAATTTATGACATTATCCGTGAAGCGCGCGAATATGAGGGCAGAAAGCCTGTTGATGAAAAGAGCGTAAAGGGCAGAAAAGAACGGAAACGAATCAGACAGGAAAACGAAAAAATCGAAATTGCCGCTTTCGTCCGTGATGAGCTTAACAGATTTTCGACTCAGCAGGGCATGGCAGAGCTTGATTTTGCACGAAAGATTGCAGATTCGGGACTTGACTGCATAATGAGCATTGAAGCTCCGACAAAGGGAGAAATCAAAGCTCTTCCGAGAACAACGGAATCCGAAAAGGACTATGTCAGAAAGATGAAGATGCTGAGAAGCAGTATTCTTGCGTCAAAAAAGTCCGTCAGAAAGCATTATCCCGACGGAATAAAAGAATTTGATATGAGCGCTCTTGAAGCCCTTTTCGGCGAGGAGGACGCAATCAATGAAAAAATGCGTGAAAACGCAAAATCCGAATCAGCGGACAAAAAGGAAGTCTTCAAAAAGCTTAAGTCTCAGAAGAAGGAAATCGGAAGAAAAATCAAGTCCGCCGCTGATGAAAACGCAATTTATCACCGTGCGGCGAAGCCGTATCTTGACGCCGTAAGACTTGTAAAGCTTGCCGGGGACTACGGAAAAATAGATTTTCTTATGTCGGAGCATGAAAAGGCTATACAAACAAAATAATCTGTGATATGATATAAAAAAACAGGAGGTAATGCTATGGGAAAAAGTAAACTCGGCGCAAGAACATGGTTCAATCTTATCCTTTTCGGATTGATGGGACAGGTTGCGTGGAATGTTGAGAATATGTATTTCAACACCTTCCTCTGCAATTTCATATACGGAAAGGCAACTCCGGACGCGGTATCGTCTTCAATGCCGATTGTCGACGCCGTTGCGTGGATGGTTGCGCTCAGCGCAGTTGTTGCCGTTTTAACAACATTTATTATGGGCAATCTCAGCGACAGAATCAATAACCGCAAAATCTTTATTTCCGTCGGTTACATTCTCTGGGGTATTGTTACGGGCTGCTTCGGCTTTATTTCGCTTGAGAATACCGAAAAGCTCGGAAAATTCTCCTCGGCGGCAGGCGTACTTACCGCTACGGTATGGATTGTTATCGGCATGGACTGCCTTATGACCTTTATGGGTTCAACCAGCAATGACTCAGCCTTTAACGCATGGGTTACCGATATCGGAAGCGCAGACAACCGTACAAAGATTGAAACTCTGCTTTCGTTTATGCCCGTTGCGGCAATGGGACTTGTTGTTGCGGTCGGCGGCGTGCTTGTCACATCGGTCGGCTATCCCGCGTTCTTCTTCGGACTCGGCGGCTTTGTTGTTCTCTGCGGTATAATCGGACTTTTTACGCTCAAGGATTCAAGAAACGGAATTGCACAGAAAAATTCAAACTACTGGGCAGACCTGTTCTACGGCTTTAAGCCTTCGGTTATAAAGGAAAATTCACGCCTTTATCTTACGCTTGCAACAATGTGCATCTACACAACAGCCGTTCAGGTTTTCTTCCCTTATCTCATCGTTTATCTTCAGCACAGCGAGCTTGATTTTCTGAATAATATAGGCTCTCTTTTCCGGGGACCTGCAATTATTGTAACAGTTCTCACCCTTGTTTTCGCAGTCGGACTTATCGTTTTCTTCGTTATCAAAACCGATAAAATCGGCAAGGGCAAGTGCCTTGTTATCTGCGGAATCCTGTTCATAATCGGACTTGTTGCCGTTACATTCGCAAAGACTCCGGTTACCTTCCTTGCAGGCTGCGGCCCGTTCCTTGTAGGTTATGCGATGCTTGCAATTATCATCGGCGCTGTTATCCGAGACCTTACTCCCGAGGACAAGACAGGCCTTTTCCAGGGTGTAAGAATGATATTCATGGTTCTTATCCCCATGATTGTCGGTCCGAAGCTTGCTTCAATCGCGGCAAGAAATTCAAGCATAACATACCTCAACGATGTAGGTGCGGTGAATACGCTTCCGTCATCAATGATGTTCCTTATTGCAGGCATAGTCGGAGTGCTTATGTTTGTTCCGCTTATTCCTCTTCTTAAAAAAGGACTTACTCCGGATAAAAAATAATACTTCTTTGCAGGGCAGGAACACCGTTCCTGCCCTGCATTGTTCATTTGCCTGCATAAATTGGTATTTGCCGCAGTACCTGCGGTCGTTCACCGGGTTGGCGATTATCAGAATTATTATTGCAGTGCGCGAGCCGTAAGATATGTATAAATTGTAATTTGTCGATGTAATTTCAATCATACTGCGTAAGGGCGATTTATGAATCGCCTGTCAAAATCTTCAGTAATTCTACGGGACATTCGTGAATGTCCCCTACAAGCTTTAATTTAAAAAGGTGTCATTCTGAGCAAAGCGAAGAATCTCTGCCTGCCGTTTTTGAGATTCTTCGTCGTTCCTCCTCAGAATGACAT
>JAZUDP010000006.1:0-40711 GCA_045639705.1 Acutalibacteraceae bacterium | reverse complement strand
AGAACGACATGGCTACGATCCGACTTGTGCGGCTCCTGGCTTTATTCCAACAAAAAGATGTACGAAGACCTAAAAAAATGGATGCCCGAATTCCACAAGACAGGCGCAAAGCTCTTTGTTCAGCTTACAGCAGGCTTCGGCCGTTCATTCACCATAACCGAGGTTATGGAAAAGCGTTACAACACTCCCGTTGTAAACGTTCTTTCAAAGCCCGTTATGAACCTTGACAAGATTACGGCTTCCGCATCAGCTGCCGAAAACCGCTGGTCAGACAAGCTTCCTTCAAGAGAAATGACAAAGAAGGAAATTGACAGATTCGTTGAGGCTTTCGCAGTCAGCGCAAGAAAGCTTAAGGAAGCAGGCGTTGACGGTGTTGAGGTACACGCTGTTCACGAGGGTTATCTTCTTGACCAATTCACACTTAAATATGTTAACAAGCGTACAGACGAATACGGCGGCTCATTCGAGAACCGTTACCGCTTCGCCGTTGATATCGTAAAGGCTATCAAGAAGGAATGCGGCAAGGACTTCCCCGTATCTCTTCGTTACTCCGTTCTTTCAAAGACAAAGGGCTGCCGTCAGGGCGCTCTTCCGGGCGAGGACTATGTTGAGGTCGGCCGTGATATGGAAGAATCCGAGAAGGCTATCAAATATCTTTCAGACGCAGGCTATGACATGTTCAACTGCGACAACGGTACATACGACGCATGGTACTGGGCACATCCTCCTGTATACATGCCCGAAAACTGCAACCTTGCAGATGTTGAGCATATAAAGAACTTCACAGACAAGCCCGTTGTATGCGCAGGCCGTCTTGACCCGAGAGTTGCCGCTGATTCAATCGCAGAGGGCAAGCTTGACGGTGCAGGCTTCGCACGTCCGTTCCTTGCAGACCAGGAGTGGATTACAAAGCTTATGAACGATAAGGAAGAGGACATCCGTCCCTGCATCCTCTGCCACAACGGCTGCTTCAACATGTGTCATTACAAGGGCGTTCCCAATGACCAGGAGCTTTCAGACAGCACACATCTTGCACGCTGCGCGGTTAATGCCGAAACAATGCAGTGGAACAAGCACTATATAAAGAAGACATCCGCTCCCAAGACGGTTCACATCATCGGCGGCGGTATCGGCGGCATGGAGGCTGCGCGTGTTCTCAAGCTTCGCGGACACAAGCCCGTTATCCATGAGAAGAGCGGCGTTCTCGGCGGTACATTCATTCCCGCAAGCGCAGAGTCCTACAAGGGCAAGCTCCGTGAGCTGCTTCAGTGGTACAGACTTCAGATGACAAAGATGAACATCGAGGTCAGACTCAATGACGAGGTCAAGGACCTCAGCGCATTCGGCGGAAATCCTGTTATTATCGCAACAGGCTCCAACCCCATCAACCTCACAGGCAAGCTTCCCGGATTTGAGAAGACGGTTGAAGGCTGCGAATTCCTTAACGGAACAAAAACAGTCGGCGACAACGTTGCTGTTATCGGCGGCGGACTTACAGGCTGCGAAATCGCTTATGAAATCGCTCTCCAGGGCAAGAAGGTTTCCATCGTAGAGATGAAGGACGACCTGGTAAGCCAGAAGGGCGTATGCCTTGCAAACTCATCATATCTCCGTGAGTGGTTCGCTCTCAACGAGGTTCCCGTATATCTTGAAACAAAGCTTACAGAGGTTCAGGATGACAAGATTATCTGCCTTGACAAGAACGGCAAGAAGCTTGAAATCCCCTGCGATTCCGTTATCAGCTGCATGGGCTACAGACCCAATCCGCTGGTTAAGGAAGAGGGCAAGAATGTTTATCTTGTCGGCGACTGCCGTGCAATCGGTAACCTCCGTTCAGTTATCTGGCGTGCATATGATGTTGCAATGAAGATATAATCAGTTAATCGAATTTGTTATATTATTTATTGTAGTTAAACAATTTCAGTTATATTTATTATATATTAAACATTGCTGCTGAGATAATTTATTAAACATAACAGTTAAATTAAACAACTCTGAATCGTAAGGTTCAGGGTTGTTTTTTACGGAGTGCCTCCGCGCCCTTGCCGGGCGGCCGATTATCAGAATTCTGATTATTGCCAACCCCGCGTACGGATGTGCAAGTTGCGTCGGGGACGCCGCACCATACGCAACTGATAAATAACAGTATGTCATTGCGAGCAGGCAATCCGGAATGAAAGCTCTTTGTAAATGAATATTGTCGCGGTCGTTTCACTCCATCGCAATGACAACAATCAGAAAAACTGTAATTTTCAGCACAGAATTGTGGTCATAATTGCAGTAATATCAACATATTGTGCCTGATTTTGCACATAAAAAATTTTTGCGGAAATTTACAAAAAAACCTTGAAATCTTTGTTCAATTATGATAAGATACAAAAGCATTTGTGACCACCAAGGGGCAATTATGCTCTGCGGCGGGGTTTAATGCCCAACATTAAAGCGGACGGTCCTCTGTCGGTTATCCGTTAAGAACGCCTGAAATTCTATGGGAGGTGTCTGTAATGGACGCACTTAAGTTAATCGCACAGGACAGCCTCAAGCCTGAGGTTTCCGAAGCAATCAAAGTAGGTAACACCATCAAAATCTGGGTTAAAATCCGTGAAGGCGAAAGAGAACGTCTCCAGGCTTTCGAGGGTACTGTAATCGCTCGCAAGGGCAGTGGTGTTTCCGAGACCTTTACCGTTCGCCGCGTTTCTTACGGCGTTGGTGTTGAAAGAGTTTTCCCGATTCATTCCCCCAACGTTGACAAGATTGAGCTTATCAGAACAGGTAAGGTTCGCAGAAGCAAGCTCTACTATCTGCGTGACAGAGTCGGCAAGGCTGCTAAGGTTAAGCAGAGCATCGGCTGATCAAATTGAGCTGAGGGTACGCAGAGCCGTACCATTAAGGGTATGGGAGGCTTTCGCTTCGCCATGCCCTTTTAATTTTATCAAGTCTATTTTTATATAAATCCGGAGGTATTACTATGCTGCTCAGCAAGCGACGTGTGGAATCGGAGCGAATCGAATACCTTGCAAACGGGCTTACACCCGAACAGGCAAAAAAGAACAGAGCAAAATGGATACAGATTTTTGACCTCTGCAGCTCGGTTGTTGCCGCTATGGTCATCATTTTCGTTATCTTTACCTTTGTCTGCCGTCCGACAAGCGTTGTCGGCGAATCTATGAACAATACCCTGCAGAACGGCGACTGGCTTATCACCACAAGACAGGAAGAATACAAGTACGGCGATATCGTAATCATCACCCAGCCGAATATTCACAACGAGCCGCTTATCAAGCGCGTTATTGCCACAGAGGGACAGACAATCGAAATCAATTTCACTTCGGGACAGGTTTTCATTGACGGCGAGGAAATCCATGAGCCGTATATAAAAGAGCTTATCCATTCAAACAATGTCGGCGTCAGGTCATGGACGGTGGAAAAGGGAAAGGTTTTCTGCATGGGCGACAACCGCAACCACTCCTCCGACAGCCGTGACCCCGGTGTAGGTCAGATTGATACACGCTACATTCTGGGCAAGGCGCGTTTCAGAATACTTCCTTTCGGTAATTTTGATATCTACAGCAATTTCACTGAGGGTGATAAATAATGGAAAATGAAGAAAAAATCTTAAATGAAACGGAAATAAACGCGGAATCTGAAAAAAAAGAACAGAGCAGCGGATTTATCGGTCTTATTTATGATACCGTTTCCATTTTCGGCACCGCGCTTATCATCATCGCAATTATTTTCACTTTTTTTGTCCGTATTGTCGGTGTTGACGGAAATTCAATGAACAACACTCTGCAGCACGGAGACTGGCTTCTTGTTTCCGCGATTAATACGGAAATAAACCGCGGCGACATTGTAATCAGCACACAGCCCAACGCGTTCAACGAGCCTATTGTAAAGCGCGTTATTGCCAAGGGCGGTCAGACGGTTGACATTGATTTTCAGACCGGCACGGTAACTGTTGACGGCGAGATTCTCGACGAGCCTTATATTGCCGCAAAAACCCACACTTTCGAGGGCGTCAATTTCCCGATTATCGTTCCCGAGGGCAAGCTTTTCCTCATGGGCGACAACAGGAACGATTCCACAGACAGCCGTTCCGAAGCAATCGGCTGTGTTGATGAAAGATATATTCTCGGTGTTGCAAAATGCAGAGTAACTCCCAATTTTACATTTTTTGAGAAGAATTCAGCCGGATCGTAAGATTCGGCTTTTGCAATTTTATACATTTATATATACATTATTCCGTATATGTATTGCATTTTATTGCAGATAAGTGTATAATCACATATCATATTATTAATCGAGGTGCAAAATGGACGAAAAAAATGAAAAGAAGGGTTCAGGTATTCAGCTGAACAAAAAAACAATGATAACCATAACGGCTCTTCTGCTCGCAATCATGATTTTTGCGGGAATTATGACGAAGGTTGTTCCGACCGGAATGTACGATGTTGACGCGGAGGGCGCAATTATCCCCGGAACATACCACGAAATCACCGACGAAGAGGTTAATTATCCGTTCTGGCGCGTATTTATTGCCCCGTTTGAGGTATTTACAACCTCCGACTCCGTCATCGGTCTCGGAATTATTCTGTTTATCGTGCTTATCGGCGGTACGTTCCTTGTCATGGAGGAAAGCGGTGTTCTGCAATACATAATGCAGACGACGGTTAAAAAATTCGGGAATAAAAAATACCTGCTGCTTGCGGTAATGGTATTCGTCTGTATGGCGTTAAGCTCCGTTGTCGGTATCCTTGAGGAGGGCGTGACTCTTGTCCCGCTGGCGTGCGCGATATCCCTTGCGCTCGGGTGGGACTCAATGGTCGGTCTCGGCTTCAGCCTCATGTCCATCGCCTTCGGTTACGCCGCGGCTACCTTCAACCCGTTCAATGTCGTTCTTGTTCAGACAATGTCCGGTCTTCCCGTTTTCTCAGGCCTCGGCTTCAGAATAATTGTTTTCCTTGTAACCTATGTCATTCTTTTCACCTTCCTGTTCTTCTACGCAAAAAAGGTTGAAAAGCACCCCGAAAAATCGGTATCATATGAGACAGATATTGACCTGAGAAAGAAATTTCTTTCCGAAGAAAACAATGAGGTTCTTAAAAATCCGAATCTCGGCAAAGCAACAAAGGTTTTTGTTACAAGCATTCTCTGCGTTTTCATTTTCACGGCGGCAAGCTTTATTGCACAGCGGTTTATAACAAACGATTCAATATCTCAGATTGTCAGCTACACTCCCCTTGTTGCGATGGCTATTCTTTTCACCTTCGGCGGCATGAGAGCAGGCTACATCACCGGCATCAGAGGCAAGGACCTTTTCAGCGGCTTCATAAGAGGAGTTAAAACCATCGCTCCCGCGATTCCGCTTATCGTTTTTGTTCTCGGCATTACATATGTTCTCAAAAAGGGAATGATAATTGACACCATTCTCTATAATATCTACAATATCATTCAGGACTTTACTCCCGTTCAGGCTCTTCTGATGATTATGCTCGTTGTTATCATTATTGAGTTCTTTATCGGAAGCGGAACGGCAAAGGCATTCCTTCTTATGCCTCTTGTTCTTCCCCTTGCACAGATGGTCGGAATCACAGACCAGTCAATCGTTCTTGCATTCTGTCTCGGCGACGGCTTCTGCAACGTGCTTTATCCCACAAGCGGAATTATGATTATCTGTATCGGAATCATAAACGTAACATACGGAAAGTTCATCAAGTGGTCATGGAAGCTTTTCGCGGCAATTTTCGCAGCCTCCGCGGCACTTATCTGGATAGCCGTTAAAATAGGATATTGCTGATTAAAATTAAATACTGTCGGGGATGTCTCGAAACGGGGCATCCCCTTTTCTGTTGACTAATCTTATCTTGTATGGTATTATACATAATGAGATTTTATGTTCAGTTACGCTGTGTTTTATATAATAAATGAGAGGTGTCTCAATTTGAGAAAAACAATAATTGAACCCAACGGAAAAAATTTCCAGTACTGGAAAGACATATGGAATTACCGTGAGCTTGCTTTTAATTTTGCGAAAAGAGACATAACCGTAAGATACAAGCAGACAAAAATCGGTCTCGGCTGGGCGATTATTTCACCCATAATCAATATGATTATCATGACCTTCATTTTCGGAAATCTTGCGGGACTTGAATCCGACGGCAGTGCGCCGTATTTCATAATGGTTTACGCGGGAAACATTCCGTGGGCTCTTTTTCAGGGCGTTCTCAATTCATCCGCAAGCACATTCATTCATAATGCCGGAATTATGAACAAGGTTTATTTTCCGAGAATTCTTGCCCCGATAGGCGACACAATGGCAAAAATCGTTGACAATCTTGTTTCGCTTTCAATACTGTTTATTCTCATGTTTGCCTTCGGTTACTTCCCGACATGGAAATTTCTGCTGTTCCCGTTTTTCATGATTCTGTGCGTCGCGCTCGGCATGTCGGCAGGTCTTTTCTTATCGGCATTCAATGTAAAATGGCGCGACCTGCAGCAGGCAATTCCGTTCTTAACAGGTGTTGTCCAGTATCTTACTCCTGTTATGTATTCAATTAATTCAATTCCCGAAAAATACCGTTTATTATATTCTCTCAATCCCGCTACGGGAATTGTTCAGGCGTTCAAATGGTGCATTATCAAGGATATACCTTTCGATTTTACATCGTTTTTCATTGCTCTTGCATGGATAGCCGTTCTTGTTCCGCTCGGAATTTACAGCTTCAGAAAAACGGAACGTACTTTTGTCGATATAGTGTGAGGTACTTAAAATGAGTGAAAAGCTTACAGTACTGAAAATAGAAAATGTCAGAAAGCGGTATATGATCCGGCACTTTGAGGAAAAGCCCGCAAACAATGCCGAGAAAATAAAAAGAGCCTTCCGTAATTTTTTCAATTCAAATGCAGGCAAGGAACCTTTTTACGCGCTGGACGGCATTACAATCAATATTGAGCAGGGCGAAAAGGTCGGAATCATAGGCAAAAACGGCGCGGGAAAGTCCACTCTTCTCAAGGTTATTTCAAGAATCACCGAGCCGAGCGACGGAAGAATTGAAATTCTCGGAAAGGTTTCTTCAATGCTTGAGGTCGGTACAGGATTTAATCCGGAGCTTACCGGACGCGAAAATGTATATCTGAACGGCGCTATTCTCGGAATGACAAAAGCTGAGGTTGACGCCAAATTCAACGATATTCATGAGTTTTCCGAGGTCGGTAAATTTATCGATACGCCTGTTAAAAGATATTCAAGCGGTATGTTTGTCCGTCTTGCCTTTGCCGTTGCGTCAAATCTTGAATCCGATATTCTTCTTGTTGACGAGGTTCTTGCCGTCGGAGATGCACGTTTTCAGAGAAAATGTATTGATAAAATGCTCAGCATTGCAAAAAGCGGAAGAACTATTCTTTTTGTCAGTCATCAGATGAATACCATCCGCCAGCTTTGTGACAGAGTTGTCGTATTAAAAGAGGGAAAAGTAATTTTTGACGGTGATGTTGAAGAAGGAATAAGACTCTATAATGACGACTCAAATGTTGTAAAGAAAAGTCATTACGACTTTGCGGAAACACCGAGAATTAAAAGCCAGATAAACGAAAAGGCCGAAATAAAAAGTCTTGATATTATCAACAGTGATTCATTCATTTACGGTGCAAATGAACCGATTGAATTCAACATTCACTGTGCAGCAAAACAGAAAAATATCGGTGATATTTCTCTGAGAATATCAATATGGAAGGAAGACGAAACACCGATTTCAACATTCTTTTCAAAGCCTTTTACAAATATTAACGATATATGCGATTTTAACGCCAAAATAATAATTAAAAATCATAATCTTGCTCCGGGACCTTATAAAGCGGTACTGACCTTATGCGGAAGCTCGTCGGAAAAATTCTGCGTTGATGACATGGACAGCGTTTATCCCGCATTTGCCTTTGAAATTCTTAATAAAGACAAGACAACTCATCACTGGGCCCGCGTATGGGGAAACACCGAAATTAAGGATGTTGACATAAGCGTTATATAATTATTCTGAAAGAAGGAATAATATTGAAAAAAATATTGCTTTTTATATGGAATAAATTTTATTTTATTAAAAAAGGAATAAATGATTTTTTTCATGCCGTATCAGATTTTTTCTATCAGAAAAAGCACAAGCCGCCTGAAATAATGAGCTGCAGGGAAACCGTGGAATATATTCTTAAAACAGGCTGCTCTGTTTCACGCTTCGGCGACGCAGAGGTAAAACTGATTTCGGGCAGAAGAATCACATATCAGATACCGACAGACGAAATCCGCGAAAGACTTAATCAGGTTCTCGGCTCGGACAAAAAAAATCTGCTTGTATGTATTCCCTCTGTTTTTTCGGATGAACAGCTTTCGAACCAGAAGGAATCAGCAGTAAAATTCTGGAAAAATCATCTTTCATACTGCAGAAAATACTGGTATCGGAATCTTATTGACGGTAAAAAATACGGAAATGCTTTTATATCGCGGCATTATATTAATCTTAAGGATAAAAATTACAATAAAATTTCAGATTATTTCACCTTTATAAAAAAACTGTGGGAAAATAAGGATATTATCATAGTTGAAGGTGAAAAAAGCCGGCTCGGAATGGGAAATGACCTTTTTGACAACGCAAAAAGCGTGAAAAGAATTCTCGGACCGTCAAATCAGGGATTTTCAAAATATAACGAGCTGCTTGAAGAAATAAAAAAGCAGGATAAGAATTCACTGCTTCTGCTTGCTCTGGGTCCGACGGCGACAATCCTGCCGTATGACCTCTGTGACCTCGGTTATCAGGCAATAGACATCGGCAACATTGATACCGAATATGAGTGGTTCAGAATGAATGCCTCCGACAAGGTTCCGATAAAAAATAAATTGGTTTACGAAGCGGGAAGAAAAGCGTGTTCGGAGGTCGGAAATGCCGACGATGAAAAATATAACAGTGAAATCATAGCAAAAATACTTTAAAACAAAATAAATTCCGATAATTTACTGCATTTTTTTATATTTATACTTGATATATATTATTAATTATATTATAATAAAAGAGATATTGCAGGCGATTATTCGAAGCATTATTTCAGTCATGTGGTGTGTTGGTCCTGTGCGACGGGGTGCCACGAACCATGTCAGGCGGGGAACCGAGCAGCATTAAGAGGTTAACACCGTGCGACACAGTACGGCCTGCGCACCATATGACTGAGATAATGCTTTTATTTTTTTGAAAGGAGTGGCAGTATGTACAGAGTTCTTTACAGAAAATGGCGTCCGCAGACCTTTGCCGACGTTATTGGTCAGGAGCATATTACATCCACACTTTCAAATGAAATTGAAACGGGTAAGGTTTCGCACGCATATCTTTTTACAGGCTCCCGCGGAACGGGAAAAACAACATGCGCAAAAATTCTTGCAAAGGCTGTTAACTGTCTTCATCCCGTAAACGGAAATCCCTGCAACGAATGCGAGGTCTGCCGCGGAATTGACGACGGTTCAATCCTCGATGTTATTGAAATAGACGCCGCGAGCAACAACGGCGTTGACAATATCCGCGACCTGCGCGAGGAAGCAAACTATACTCCCGTTCACACAAAATACAGGGTATACATCATCGACGAGGTTCATATGCTTTCAATCGGCGCGTTCAACGCTCTTCTCAAAACGCTTGAGGAACCGCCGGAGCATGTAAAATTTATCCTTGCAACAACTGAGATTCATAAGCTTCCCTCAACAATTCTTTCAAGATGCCAGCGTTTTGATTTTCACAGAATAACTCCCGAAAGCATTACGGAGCGTCTTAATTTTGTTGCGGAAAATGAAAATATTCAGCTCGACAGCGAAGCGGCAACGCTTATCGCAAGAATTGCCGACGGTGGTATGCGTGACGCGCTTTCCATTCTTGACAGATGCTCCGGTATTGAAAACCATGTTACGGCGGATACCGTAAGCAATGCCGCCGGACTTGCTGGCAAGGAATATCTTTTTGAGCTTGTTGACAACATAAATAAAAACAATCCCTCCGAGGTTATAACGCTTGTCGGAAAGCTTTACGCCGATTCATGCGATATGGAGCGGCTCTGCTCCGAGCTTATCAATCATTTCAGAAGTCTGATGATTATAAAAACGGTAAAAGACCCTCAGAGTCTTATCGTATGCACGGACAGTGACTTTAAAAAGTACTGTAAGCAGGCGGACGACACATTGCTTTACAGAATTCTTTTCTGTATTTCCGAGCTTGAAAATACTCTCGCGATAATCAAAAACTCTCAGAATAAGAGAACGGACATGGAAATGGGAGCCGTAAGACTTTCAATTCCGAATATTTCCTACGATAATACGGCTCTTGCTTCAAGAATCGAAGCAATTGAAAAAATGATTGTATCGGGTAACATTCCTATTAAGAAACAGGAAGAAAATGATGTTGAAAAAGAGCCTGAAAAACCCGTTCAGAAGGAAGAAATTCCCCTTCCCCCTGCTCCGCCTCAGGAAAACAGAGAAGAAACTCAGACCGGCGTTCCCGATGAGGATACTCTTTTTCTTCAGTGGGGAGATGTTATTGAAAATCTCAATGTTACAGACAAGCCGCTGACAGGCATCCTTGTTTCATCCTCGGCTTATATCCGCGGAGATTTCCTTCTTATAAAATGCGATAATCCCGTTTTTTCACAGTTTATTCGTCAGAAAAATCATGCATCGGCAATCAAAAAGGCTGTTTCCGATGTTACGGGAAGAAATTACAGACTCGGTATTTACAAATCCGATGAGAATAAAAAGACTGCTTCGGACCCGCTTGCAGAGCTGATTAATAAAATCAATCGTTAAGGTGATATCATGGCTCCTGAAATAAGCATTATTGTTCCTGCTTATAATGAAGAAAAGCACATCGCACGCTGCCTTGATTCAATTTTAAATCAGACCTTTACTGATTTTGAAATACTTTGTGTTGATGACGGAAGTTCAGATAAAACCTTCGATATTATCAAAAAATATTCCGAAAAGGATTCAAGAATCATTCCTTTGAAAAATACCGGAAAAGGCGTCGCGTCAGCCCGCAATTACGGTATTGAAAATTCAAAGGGCAATTATATCGGATTTGTTGATTCCGATGATTTTATTCAGCCGCAGATGTTTGAATTTCTTTTCCGGGCGGCCGATGAAAACAGCGGAGATATGTCAGTCTGCGGATGCAGAAGAACAGCTGTACAGGAAGAAAAAATATATAAATATTCCTGCCGCGAATGTACATGTACGGAGCTTATAGAAAAAAATAAAATTGATTCCTTTCTCTGTGTGTGGACAAAGCTTGTAAAAAAAGAAATTATCATAGATAAAATAAAATTTGAAAATTACAGAATCGGAGAAGACTCATTTTTCTGTTCAAAATTATGGGCGGCTTCCGAAAAAGTCATGCTTGTTGACCTTCCTCTTTATAATTATTTTACCAACCCGGACGGAGTGTTCAGCAACAGTCTTTCAGATGAAAAATGGCTTGACCAGATAAAAACGCATTTTCTTTCCTACAGAACATTTAAAGATTATAAAGAAAAAACACCGTCTGTATGGTTTCTTGAAAACGGAATAAAATTTCTTCTTTCGTACAGATTATTTTCAGAAAAAAATAAAAACAAAACCGGCAGACAACAGATAAAAACGCTTTATAAGGAATATTTTTCCGAATATAAAAAATGCAGTGATATTTCAGCTGCAAACAAAATTTATGTATTTATTTCCTACCGTTTTCCGCTGCTATATGAGGTACGCAGAAAATTACTGGATAAAACAATAAGATAATTTGAAAGGATAATGTAAAATGAAAGCAAGAATTCAGGGCGGAAATCCCAATCAGGGAAATATGATGAAGCAGATTCAGAAGATGCAGGAGGATATGGAAAAAATTCAGGCTGAAATTGAAGCTACAGAATACACATCCTCTGTCGGCGGCGGCGCTGTTGAGGTAACAGTCAACGGTTCTCACGAGGTTCTTTCCATAAAAATGCAGCCCGATGTTGTTGACCCCGAGGACATTGAAATGCTTGAGGACCTTCTTATTTCCGCACTCAACGAAAGCATTAAAAAGGCTAACGACGCTATGGAACAGGGAATGGAAAAGGCTAAGGGCGGACTTTCAATCCCGGGTCTCTTCTGATGGCACGGAACGTTGTACCGCTTGCGAATCTTATTGAGCAGTTTGAACGCCTGCCCGGAATAGGACACAAAAGCGCGCAGAAGCTTGCGTTTCATATTCTCAGCATGACTGACGCCGAAGCGCGGAAATTTGCCGATACAATTCTTCAGGCACACGAAAAAATTCACCGCTGCAAAACCTGCTGTGACCTTACAGACGGAGAATACTGCAGCATCTGTCTTGACGGACAGCGCGACCGTTCGGTTATCTGCGTTGTTGAAAATTCAAAGGATGTTATCGCAATTGAACGCACGCATGAATACAACGGACTGTATCATGTGCTTCAGGGCGCAATTTCTCCTATGAACGGCATCGGTCCGGATGAAATCACAATAAAAGAGCTTCTTTCGCGTCTGAGCGACGACAGAATTGAAGAAATAATCATGGCAACCAATCCGACAGTCGAGGGCGAGGCAACTGCAATGTATATCTCAAGGCTGATAAAGCCCATGGGTATCAGAGTTTCGCGTCTTGCCTACGGTGTTCCCGTCGGAGCGGACCTTGAATATGCCGATGAAATCACTCTTTCAAGAGCAATTGAGGGCAGACAGATTCTTTAAATTTTTAACAGAATTTTAAACAATCATTCCACAGCCTTCCACACTTTTAACTTTGTCAAATTTATAACAGATTTTTCCACATTTCATAAACTTTTCAACTTTGAAAAATTTATCCCGTAAATCCTTATTTATCAAGGCTTTTCACGTTTTCCATACTTTCCACATGCCCTACTTATATTACTAAAATAATTATATTATATTATTTACAAAATCCGTCTGAGGAGGAATTCCAATGAAATTCATATGTGAAACTTCATCACTTTCAACAGCGTGCCAGAATGTTCAGAGAGCAGTCTCTGCAAAGACATCAATTCCCGGTGCTGAAGGTATTTTTATTAAGGCTGTAAATAATGAACTCATGCTTACAGGATACGACCTTGAAATCGGTATCAACACAACGATTTACGCAAAGGTTGAGGAAGCGGGTTCAATTGTTCTGAATGCGAAGGTTCTCTGTGAAATTCTCCGACGCATCCCCAATGAAACAATCACAATAGAATGTGACGAAAGAAATTTTGCAGTTATCCGCAGCGGAGATATCAAATATGAAATCATGGGAATTTCAGCAGACGAATTCCCCGAGCTTCCCACTGTTCAGGGCGGTTTTAACCTTGAAATGGACAGAAAGCTTCTTAACGATATGGTTAAGCAGACAATTTTTGCCGTTGCCGTTACCGACCAGAAATATGTTTATACGGGAATCAAGTTTGAAATCGGCGGCGGTGAAATAAGGCTTATCGCGGTTGACGGCTTCAGAATGGCTATCAGAACAGAAAAAATCGACTATAACGGCGAGGATATTACATTTATTGTTCCCGCAAAAACGATGTCGGAAATAATGAAGCTTTCTCTTGAGGAGAATGAGGATGAGGAAAACCTTATTTCCATCGGAGTCGGCAAGCGTCACATCATTTTTGAGGTTAACGGCTACAGCGTAATTTCCCGTCTTCTTGAAGGTGAATTTCTCAATTACAAGGCTACTATTCCGACCTCTGTCGCAACAACGGTTGAGGTTGATACAAGAAGCCTTATTGACAGTATTGAAAGAACATCCTTAATTATTACCGATAAAACAAAGAGCCTGATAAATTGTGTGTTTGACACTGATTTTATCAGAATTTCAAGTATCACATCAATCGGTACGGCGAACGACAAGGTTTCCGCTGATATTGAGGGCAGCAGAATAGAAATCGGCTTCAATAACCGCTATCTTCTCGACGCTCTCAGAGCATGCAATACCGACAGGGTAAAAATTCAGCTCAACGGCTCTGTCTCCCCTATTCTTATTCTTCCGACTGAGGGTGAAAGCTTTATTTTCCTCGTTCTTCCTGTGAGGTTGAAGAAAAATGATTGATAAGCGGAAAATCAGATTAAAGGTTAAAGAAAAGCCTGTAATAACAAAATCGATTCAGACGGAATTTATAAGACTTGATTCTTTTCTGAAGCTCTGCGACGCAGTTCAGTCGGGCGGCCATGCAAAGCTTGTTATTCAGGACGGAGAAATTAAAGTCAACGGCGAGGTATGCACTCAGAGAGGAAAAAAACTTCGCGTCGGCGATAAGGTTGAATTTGAAAATAAAATCTACGAGATAATCTGATATGAATATTGAAAATCATATAATTAAAAATTTCAGAAATATCGAACATATGGAGCTTGAGCCTGTAAACGGCGTTAATGTCATTTACGGTGAAAACGGTCACGGAAAAACCAATATTATTGAAAGCATATGGCTTTTTACCGGCTGCAACAGCTTCCGTACAAGAAAAAATACCGAGCTGATAAACAACAGCTCGGAGTATTCTGAAATTAATATGAATTTCTTTTCCTATGACAGGAGTCAGACCGCGAAGCTTCTTATATCTGCTCAGAAGGAAGCTTATCTGAACGGAATCAGACAGGTCTCGCCAAGAAAATTTCTGGGAGAATTTCAGGCGGTGGTTTTTTCACCGTCTGTTCTTTCTGTTATTAAGGACGGGCCGTCGGAAAAAAGAAAATTTCTCGACATCGCTATTAGCCTTGTAAAGCCGAATTACGCCGTTTTGCTTTCAAAGTATAACAAGGCGGTATTTCAGCGTAACGCCCTTTTAAAGCAGATTAATCAGACCTCACGGGGTGAAGACCTGCTGTTTGCCTTTGACGAGGAAATTGCCCGCTACGGAGGCAGAATAATAGATTACAGAATAAAATATATAGAAGACCTTAAAGGCTTTTCTTCGGAAGTTTACAGAGAGATTTCAAACGACAGAGAAAAGATGTCAATTGAATACCTCAACACGCTGAAGGAAAGTGCGGAAACAAGCGCGCAGTGGTCGGAAATTCTTTATAACGAAACGGTAAAAAATCACAAGCGCGATATAATGAGAATTACAACAAATGTCGGTCCTCACAAAGATGACCTTGAGATTTTTCTTGACGGTATGGATGCGCGCAGCTACGGCTCTCAGGGACAGCAGCGTTCCTGCGCTCTTGCGCTCAAGCTGAGCGAGGCTTCAATCCTTAAAAAAGTTTCGGGTGAGCAGCCGGTTGCTCTGCTCGACGATGTTATGAGCGAGCTTGATTCAAAGAGGCAGAAATATCTGATAAAATATTTTGACGGATGGCAGGTATTCGTCACCTGCTGCGACCGGTCACATCTCAGAAAAATAGCTTCTGACAAAACCTTCAGAATTGCTGACGGAAAGATTAAGAGGTGAGCATATGTTTCTGCATCTCGGACAGGATACGATTATAACAACTGATGAGATAATCGGAATTTTTGATATTGATACAACCACCGTTTCAAAGGCGACAAGAAAATATCTGACAGTAAAAGAAAAAAGCGGCAATGTTGTAAATGTGAGCTATGAGCTTCCTAAATCATTTATTGTAACGCTTGATAAAAATACAAAAGAAAAAACCGTTTACATCTCCCCTATTTCCTCGGTCACTCTTTTAAAGAGAATCGAAAACGCGGGATATCTTAAAGAATAAAGTTAAATTAAATATAATTGCTATATAAAACTTATACTTATTTGTTATAAAAAACGCAGCTGATAAACAATTATGCTTATCAGCTGCGTTATTATTTATATAGCTTTTTTATTTAATAATATCAGTACCCATATACTTGACAAGAACTTTGGGAACTGTAACCGAACCGTCTTCATTCTGGAAGTTTTCAAGAATAGCGGCTGTTGTTCTGCCGATTGCAACGCCTGAGCCGTTAAGAGTATGAACAAGCTGTGCCTTTGATTTTGCGTCCTTCTTAAATCTGATTGCCGCGCGGCGGGCCTGGAAATCCTCAAAGTTGGAGCATGACGAAATCTCGACATATCTGTTGTAGGAAGGCATCCATACTTCAATATCATAAGTTTTGGCTGATGAGAAACCGATATCGCCTGTTGAAAGGCATACAACTCTGTACGGAAGACCGAGGAGCTGGAGAACTCTTTCAGCGTCGTTTGTAAGCTTTTCAAGCTCTTCATAGGATGTCTCAGGGTCGGCAAATTTAACAAGCTCAACCTTATTGAACTGATGCTGTCTGATAAGTCCGCGTGTGTCGCGTCCTGCGGAACCTGCCTCTGCGCGGAAGCATGCTGAATATGCGCAGTACTTTATTGGAAGCTTGCTGCCGTCAAGGATTTCGTCGCGGTGCATGTTTGTAACGGGAACCTCAGCTGTGGGAATAAGGAAGTAATCCTCTGTTGTTTTGAAAGCGTCCTCCTCAAACTTGGGAAGCTGACCTGTACCTGTCATTGAAGCACGGTTAACCATGAAGGGCGGAAAAACCTCTGTATAGCCGTTCTCTGTGTGAGTGTCAAGATAGAAATTGATGATGGCTCTTTCAAGTCTTGAGCCGAGACCCTTGTAGAAATGGAAGCGTGTGCCTGTAACCTTAGCGGCTGTTTCGGGATCGAGAATGCCGAGAGAAGCACCGAGGTCCCAGTGAGCCTTTGCTTCAAAGTCAAACTTTCTGGGTTCGCCCCAGCGGCGGATTTCTACGTTTTCGGAATCGTCCTTGCCGATGGGAACAGATGCGTTCGGAACATTAGGAAATTCATAAATAAGTGTCTTCTGCTTTGCGTCAAGCTCAGCAAGAACAGCGTCATTAGCCTTTATCTTTTCCTTAATCTCGTTCATGCGAGCCATGATTTCGGAAATATCTCCGCCGGCTTTCTTAATCTGAGGAATCTGCTTGCTTGCGGAATTTTGCTCCTGCTTCATAGCGTCTGTAATCTGCATAAGCTCACGGCGCTGAGCGTCAATAGCAAGGATTTCGTCAACTTCCTTGTCCATATCCTTGTTTCTTGTTTTCATGGCTGCTTTGACCATTTCGGGATTTTCACGAATAAGTTTGATATCTAACATTTTATTTCACTCCATTAAAAATATTACTGATTTATTTGCCGTAGTTTTCAAGCAGCATAGCTAAGCTTGAAAGGTCGTCTTTACTGAAAAATTCAATTTCAAGAACGCCGGATTCTTTCTTTGAATTTTCTTTGATTTTGATTTTTCTGCCGAGGTTTTCTTTCAGAGCAAGCTCAACCTCGTTAAAATACTTGTCGCGTCTGTCAGCCTTTGATTTGCTGTCCTTAACTGTTTTATTTGAAAGCTTAACAAGCTTTTCAACATCGCGGACAGATAAATCTTCCTTGATAATAAGGTTAGCGGCTGCTATCATTTCGCTTGATGAGTTGAATCCGAGCAATGCGCGCGCATGTCCTGATGAAATAACATTATTTTTTACCATTTCCTGTACTTCATCGGGAAGTCTGAGAAGTCTCAGCGCGTTTGTGATAACGGGACGGGATTTTCCGACCTTTTCAGCAGCCTGCTCCTGAGTCAGATGAAGCTCGTCCATCATGTAACGGTAACCGAGTGCTTCTTCAAGCGGGTTAAGGTCCTCACGCTGAAGATTTTCAACCATTGCTATTTCAACGGTTTCTTCATCTGTTAGCTCCTTGATTATTACCGGAACCTCTGAAAGGCCTGCTATTCTTGCAGCTCTCCAGCGTCTCTCGCCTGCTACAAGCTGATACATGCCGTTCGGCATCGGTCTTACAACAAGCGGCTGTAAAACACCGTGCTGAGAAATACTGTCAGCCAGCTCTGAAAGAGCCTTTTCATCAAAATACTTTCTCGGCTGGTCATGATTCGGCTCAATTTCCATTATTTTAAGCTTATTTGCTGCTGTACTTGTATCCTCAAATGAGTTATCAAAAAGTAACGCATCCAATCCTTTACCAAGACCGCCTCTTTTTTCTGCCATTAAACTACCCCCTTGCCGTTTTTCTTTAAAAATTCGTCAGCAAGCTCATTATAAGCCTCTGCTCCTTTTGATTTCCTGTCATAATACAGTATCGGCATACCAAAGCTCGGAGCTTCGGAAAGCTTGACATTACGCGGTATTACCGTACTGTAAACCTTCTGCGGGAAAAATCTCTTTAATTCATCCACAACCTGGTGCGTGAGGTTAAGTCTTCCGTCAAACATGGTGAGCAATACGCCTTCCATGTCAATAAGCGGATTATAAAGCCGTTTAACCTGACGGATTGTGGAAATAAGCTGTGAAAGACCTTCAAGAGCGTAATATTCACACTGAATAGGCACAAAAACGGTATCCGCAGCACAAAGTCCGTTAAGAGTTATAAGTCCGAGTGAAGGCGGACAGTCAAGAAAGATAAAATCAAACATTCCTTTGACAAGAGCGAGAGAATTCTTAAGCTTTGCCTCTCTGTGTGCCATGTCCACAAGCTCAAGCTCTGCGCCTGCAAGGTTCATGCTTGAAGGAAGCAGCCAGAGATTTGAAAATTCAGTCTTAATCATTATCTTTTCAATCTGAACTGAATTAATTATGACATCATAGGATGAATATTTGATTTCTCTTTTATTAACGCCGAGACCGCTTGTTGAGTTACCCTGCGGGTCTATATCGGCCAGTAAAACCTTGTAACCCTTTGCCGCGACTGCCGCCGCAAGGTTAACCGCTGATGTTGTTTTACCGACACCGCCCTTCTGGTTAACAAAAGCAATTATTTTTGCCATTTTATCAACTCCTGATAAAATTCTGTACAGTATTATATCACAACACAAACAGAAAATAAAGTATAAAAGATAAATAATTTAAGTTTTTTAATGTTTCACGTGAAACAAAACAGAGCAGGGCCTCCCCTGCTCTCTGCGTGTTAAAAAACCTTTTAACACGCAGATAAGACTGTTGAGAAAGGTTCAGAGACAAGGAACCGTCGTCTGTAGGCGTATACAGATACGGTAAGACGGCGGTGACGAAGTAAGAAAACCGCGCATAGTTTACTGAAAACTGTGCGCGGTTAAATATTTTTTTCAAAGGTTATTCTTTTGAATACAACGGACCATTACTATAAAGACTTTTATTGTTATTTTTGTTTTTTCGGTCTGGAGCTTTATCGACAGTCTGAAAGCAGGGCCTCCCCTGCTCTATCTCTGTGTCTGTTTATCAATCTTTACCGTGTATTCAATATAACTGTCCGTTTCGTTTTTACTTGCGGTCGCGTTTATACCGCTCTTTCGCATAGTTGTAACCGCATGATTTAAAGTATTTATAAATATTCTTACATCCTTAAATACCATTACGGTCTTTCCTTTTGTTTCTTTAGGCTGAGATTTTGTAAGAATGTCACATATAAGCTTTTCTGTTGCGCTCACCGTCAGCCCCTGCTCTGCTACTGTGTCAATTACCTGGTTCATTAACGCCGTTGTGGGTAGTCTTAATAATGCACGCGCATGGCGCTCTGACAAGCCGTAAAGCGTTATATTATATCTGACATCATTCGGAAGTCTTAACAGCCGGAGCTTATTTGACAATGCAGACTGGGATTTTCCGAGTTTTCTTGCAACCTCTTCCTGCGATAGTCCAAAGCCCTTTATTAAACGCTCTATGGCCATTGCTTCCTCAAAATAATGCAGATTCTCACGCTGAAGATTCTCAAGCACGGCAAGAAGCGCGGATTTTTCTTCGTCAATATTAATTACAATAGAAGGAATTGTGGATAGACCCGCCATTTTACATGCTCTGAGCCGCCTCTCCCCCGATATCAGCTCATATTTACCGTCTGAACGTTGTCTGACTGTTATTGGCTGCAACAATCCGTTATACTGAATGCTTTCTGCCAGTCCTTCAAGGTCATCCCAGTTAAAATTCTTTCTCGGCTGATGCGGATTAGGTGCAATCATTCTTGCCGGTATCTGCAAAATCTCATTTGATACTTTATATTTAGGTGTTTTACGCATAAAAAACCTCCCCTGCCCGTGCCTTATTAAAATTTAGCACGGTTTGGAGAGGTTGTCCAATATTTTTGCTTGACTCTATTTCTGTGATTAATATATTATTCTACATTATTTTAGCGGTTTTTTTGAAATCTGTGCCGAAGCACGCGGATATTTTGCCGAAGTCTGCGATATTTTTTCAGTAATAATTATACATCTTTCTCCACAGTTATTAATATTAAGATGTTTTACTTCTTTTATCCTGCCGCCCAAAAGCTTAACTGCGTTGGCTGCATCTTCAATTTCCTCATCAGCTTTAGCTGCCTTCATGGGTGCGAATACACCGCCGACCTTAACAAAAGGCAGACAGTACTCAGAAAGCGTATTCATATTAGCCACAGCTCTTGCGGTAACCACATCATACTGTTCTCTGTATTTTGAATCCCTGCCTGCAAGCTCAGCCCGTGAGTGTAATATTTCTGCTTTAAGTTTAAGTTCCGATAAAACTTCAGCAATAAAGTTTAACCTTTTATTTGTACTATCCATAAGAGTTATATTTATATCCGGTCGGGCAATTAAAAGAACAACTCCGGGAAATCCTGCGCCTGTACCGACATCAATAACCTTTGCATCGGGTTTGATATCAATTACAGAAAGCAGACTTAATGAATCGATAAAATGCTTATAGAGTATTTCGTCTGGCTCGGTTATAGCGGTAAGGTTAAGCGTTTTATTTGTTTCAACAAGCATTTCCGCATACCTGTCAAGACGCGATAAAGCTAAATCATTTAAAGTGATGCCGATTTTTTCAGCCTCAGCTTTTAAAAGGGGAGTGTTAATCATTTTATACCCTCCTTTTCAAGATAAATTAGCAATACTGATATATCCGAAGGACTTACACCCGATATTCTCGATGCCTGACCGATGCTGTGCGGTTTTATTTTTGAAAGCTTTTCCCGTGCTTCAAGTCGAAGACCGATAATAGAATTGTAGTCAATTGTTTCCGGAAGTTTTCGTACTTCAAGTCTGTGCATCTCGTCAACCTGCGCCTGCTGGCGTTTTATATAACCTTCGTATTTTATATCAATTTCAACCTGTTCAAATACTTCATATGGCAGTTCAGGTCTTTCTTTATCAAATTCAGTTAATATTTCATAGTTCAGCTGCGGTCGCTTAAGCAAATCTGATAAATGAACGCCTGTCGTAACAGGGGATGTTTCACGTGAAACAAGCACCTTGTTAAGCTCATCGGAAGGGGAGAGGACAGTATTTAAAACTCTTTCCTTCTCCTGTGCTATCAGTTCAAGCTTTTCAAGATATTTACTGTATCTTTCTTCACTGATAAGTCCGATTTTATATCCGATTGGTGTCAGGCGTCTGTCTGCATTATCCTGGCGGAGCAGAAGTCTGTATTCTGAACGTGAAGTCATCATTCTGTACGGGTCTGAACAGCCTTTTGTAACAAGATCGTCAATCAGTGTTCCGATATAAGAGCCGGAGCGCTCAAGAATAAGCGGTTCTTTACCGAGAACCTTATGAGCTGCATTAATACCCGCAATCAGACCCTGTGCCGCTGCTTCTTCGTATCCAGATGAGCCGTTAAACTGTCCCGCTCCGAAAAGACCGCTGAAATCGTTAAATTCGAGCGTTGCCTTAAGCGCAAGTGGGTCTACGCAGTCATATTCAATCGCGTATGCCGTTCTCATTGTTTCCGCATGCTCAAGTCCGGGAATAGAATGTATAAATTTGAGCTGAACATCCTCGGGGAGAGAGGAGGAGAGTCCCTGAAGATACATTTCCTCGGTATTTTCTCCGCACGGTTCTATAAATATCTGATGTCTCTCTTTTTCGGCGAAGCGGACAATTTTATCCTCTATACTCGGACAGTATCGGGGACCTTTGCCGTCAATTTTTCCGCCGTAAAGAGGGGAGCGGTGAAGATTTTCAAGAATAATCTGTTTGGTATCTGTATTTGTATATGTAACGTAGCAGGGGAGTTTGTTTTTTATATCAAGCTTGTTGTCAAATGAAAAGGGAACGATTCTTTCATCGCCGTTCTGAATTTCAAGCTTTGAAAAATCAACGGTTTTTCTGTTGACTCTTGAAGGTGTGCCTGTCTTGAATCTTCTTGTAGGTAAACCTATTTGTTTAAGTATGTCACCCAATCTTTTAGCCGGGAACATTCCGTCGGGTCCGCTTTCGTAAGAAACATCGCCAACATAAACTTTTCCGCTTAAGAATGTACCTGTTGCAAGAATAACACAGTCTGCCGTATAAACTGCTTCAAGGTGTGTTTTAACCTGCCACAGACCGTTATCAAGTTTTTTAAGGTCAATTATCTCTCCCTGACGCAAATCGAGATTATCCTGAAGCTCAAGAGCGTGCTTCATGTAGTCAGAGTACAGTCTTCTGTCAATCTGCGCACGCAGGCTGTGAACAGCCGGACCTTTACCGAGATTCAGAATTCGGCTCTGCAGAGTGTTCGCATCGGCTGCCTTACCCATTTCGCCGCCGAGCGCGTCAATTTCACGCACAAGATGACCCTTAGATGTGCCGCCGATAGACGGATTGCATGCCATATTGCCGACCCAGTCAAGATTTATTGTAAAAACGCAGGTTTTGCATCCGAGACGCGCAGAAGCAAGCCCTGCTTCAATTCCTGCATGGCCTGCTCCGATAACTATAACCTGATATTTCTGTGCAAAATACTCCATATGTCTGTTCCTTTATTTTCCGACGCAGAATTTTTTAAAGACCTCATCAACCACGGCTTCGCTTGCCTTCTGTCCCGTCAGCTCAAGCAGAGCTGAAACCGCACTGTCAATGCATACGCCGACGGCGTCGAGAGTCAGACCGCAGTCAATTGCGTTAACAGCCTCCGTAATGCTTTCAAGAGCGGTTTTACAGCAAAGAAGCTGACGCTCATTCGCAAGCATTGCGGCGGATGTATCAAAATCCTTTGTTCCGACAAGCTCTGTAACTTTTTCGCATAATTCATCGTAACCGCTGCCGTCCTTAGCCGATATGGAAACGCATTTGCCGAGTTCTTTTTCGATAACGGCAATATCCGCCTTTTTTTCAAGGTCGGTTTTATTTATTATCGGTATTACCGTTCTGTTTTTACAGAGTCTGATAAGCTCCGTATCTTCATCGCTCAGCTCGCGCGACAGGTCAAATACTGCAAAAACAACCGCCGAACGTTCAAGCTTTGTTTTGCTGCGGTCAACGCCGATTTTTTCAACCGTATCGCCTGTTTCCCGCATGCCCGCGGTATCTGAAAGACGAAGAATGCAGCCGTTGAGATTCACGGTTTCTTCAACAACATCTCTGGTAGTGCCTGCAACATCTGTTACAATTGAGCGGTCATACCCTGTCAGAAGATTCATCAGCGTTGATTTGCCGACATTCGGCTTTCCGACAATAGCGGCATCAACGCCTGCCGTAACAGCCATACCGCTGTCAAATTTACCGATAAGCTTATCAAGCTCGGCTTTTGCGTTTTCAAGGTCATTTTTCAGCTCGTTTTCGTCGACTGCCATGATTTCGTCGTCGGGATAGTCTGTCCATGCGGCTATATGCGCGGCAGCGTCAAGCAGAGCCGAGTTGATTTCATCGATTTTTCTGCTGAGCGAGCCTTCAAGAAGATTGTATGCGGCGTTTGCACCCTGTTCACCCTGTGCGGAAATAAGGGACATAACGCTTTCAGCCTTGGAAAGGTCGAGCTTTCCGTTAAGAAACGCACGTTTTGTAAATTCACCGGGCAGGGCAGGGGAAGCTCCGTTTTCAAGTGCGAGCCGAAGAATTTTTTTTGTTATAAAAATACCGCCGTGACAGTTGATTTCAACAACATTTTCACCTGTGTAGCTGTGCGGCGCGCGAAAAACAAGGCAGATGGCTTCATCGACGGGCCTGCCGTTTTCAAAAACTCTGCCGTAATGCGCTCTATATCCTTCGGATTCGGTAATTCTTTTACCCGAAAAGGCTGTGAAAATTCTGTCCGCGATTTCAATTGCCTTTTCGCCCGAAAGTCTGATAATTCCAACGCCGCCGGTACCCAGCGGTGTGGATATGGCGGCGATAGTGTTTCTGTCTGTCATATTAATCTAACATCAAGGTTAACATTGATGCCCTCAAGCCGTTTTGCAATTCGGAGGAATGAATCCTTTGCCTTGGAATTTGTGAGTGTCTGCATTCCCGTAACGGAGCAGTATGAAAGCTTGATATCCTCGGGAACAACGCCGAGAAGCTGAAGATAGGTTGCGTTGATAACCTCGTCAACATTGAGATAGTGACCCTTCATGGTCTTTTTCTTATTGAAGCGGTTGATTACAAGGCGGACATTTTTAAGTCCCATATCAAAGAGCTTGTCAGCCGCATAAAGTCCTACGCGCACGCATACATCGTCAGCGGTTGAAACAATGATTCCTTCGTCGGCGCATGATGCGGCAAGCTTAAAGCCGCCGTTTACGCCCGCGGGAGCGTCGAAAAGAATGTAATCAAATTCTCTTTCGTAAATTCTGATGATTTGCTTCAGAGCCTCGGGAGTGTATTTCTCATTGAAGGATGTGGGTGCGACAAGAAGGCTCGGACCGATTGTGGAACGGAGAGCGGTCATAGGCTCGCAGTTTTTTTCGATAATATCGCCCCATGTGAAAATGCCCGTATCATCCGAAGCAAGAATAAGGTCAAGACAGCCCATACCGATATCAAAGTCGATAACGAGCGTCTTCAGCCCCATATTGCAAAGCGAAATTGCGATGCCGGCAGTAAGTGACGATTTTCCTACACCGCCTTTTCCTGAAGCGAGAATTATTTTCTTTGCCATAGTAGTCACATCCTTTATTTATCTCAAAAGACTGCTTTCGGTTTCCGTTTCGTCTGTATCATCTGAATCTTCGTCTTCGGATTTAATCATGTTATGATAGTAATAATTGTATATATCGCAGGCAACGGGAGAAACTCCGGCACCCGAGGTACCGCCCTCGACCGCAACTGCGACGCAGATTTCGGGGTTATCATACGGAGCGAATGAAATATTAAACGCGTTGGTATAGGTGCTTTTTACTCCGCGGATAACCTTGTCAACCTGAGAAGTACCGGTTTTGCAGGCAACCTTGACATCAAGCTTGCCAAAGGTGTTCTGACATGTGCCGTTTGTAACAACGAGCCGCATACCTGCTTTGACAATGTCAACATTCTTTTTTGAAAAGCCTGTTTCAACAACAACCTTGGGATTCTTTTCAAGAACCGTCTCGGCGTTATCGTATGAAAGTACGGATTTGATTATGTGAGCCTCATACCTTGTTCCGCCGTTGGCAATTGTGGAAACATAGTTGCAGAGCTGAAGGGGAGTGAACAGATTGCCCGCCTGTCCGATTGCCGACTGAAGAGAGAAGCCGGGCATCCATGTCTGACCGATTGAGGTGCGGTAGCTGGGTGAATCAAGAACGCCGGTATTTTCGTTAAGCTCAATACCCGTAGGCTGACCAAGACCGAGCATTTCACGGTACATGTTCATCTTATCGATTCCGAGCTGTTCGCCGCCGTAATAATAGAAGAAGGAGTTGCAGGAATCCTGAAGAGCTGTCTTTACGGTAATTGTGCGGTTTGCATGGTTAATCTGACAAACGAATTTGTGTCCCTTGTAAACGTAATCGTAGCCGCAGTATTTGACGGAATTTTCGGTTATTATTCCTTCCTCAAGACAGGCTATGGCTGTTGAAGCCTTCGCGGTTGAGCCGGGCGCATATGTGCTGAGCGTTGCGCGGTTGAAAAGGGGAGACGCTGTATTTTTTATAAGGTCGTTATAGTCGTCGTAGTATGTTGAAAGGTCGTAGGAAGGGTAGGACGCCATTGCGAGAACCTCGCCTGTATGGCAGTTCATAACAACAACCGCACCGCCGCCCGAGTTTGCCGTTCCGAAGGATTTGCATGTTTTGGCAAGCGAATCCTGCGCAACCTTCTGAAGCCGTGAATCAATGGTGAGAACGATATTATCGCCGTTTTTCAGTCCGTCAACGGTTGTTGTCTGGCTGCCGTCGGAGGAGACTGAAACCGTTCTTGTTCCGTTGACTCCCTTAAGATTTTCCTCAAAGAGCTTTTCGATACCGCTTTTGCCGAGTTCATCGTCCATGCCGTAGCCCTTTTCCCTGAGAACGGCGTATTCCTCGGCATTGATAACGCCCGTAACACCTATGATGTGGGGAGCGATGCTTCCGTCGGTGTATTCGCGGTAGGTTGCGATTCTGACATCAACGCCCTTGAAATTCAGGCTGTTTTCCTTGATGACCGAAACAACCTCGTCGCTTACATCCTGTGCAAAGATGTAGGGATTCGATGTGCTGAACGCGTTCGCCTTCATGCCGTAGCAGACAGCGCCGATTTTAAGCGCTTCCTCTTTGGAGTACTTTTCAAGCTGAAATTTCTTTATTATTTCAGCCATGCATTCATCTGCTGTAGCATATTTGTTTAAGTGAAGTATATCGCGCGATTTAAGCTTTTCGATTTCCGCTTCCTCGTCCTCAATAAAGACGAATTTGTTTCGTCCCTCAAACTTAATCGGAAGCTGATTTATCCATTCAATTCCGTTTTCGTCAAAAAGCTTTATCAGCGACTGTATTATTTTATTGCGTTCCTCCTGATTTTTGGTGGACGGAAACTCCGAGGCGTTGAAAATGATATCGTTACCCTGTCTGTTTCCGACAAGAACAATACCGTTTCTGTCAAGTATCTGACCGCGGAGCGCCTTAACCGGAGTGGAGGAGGAGGATGCGGAGCTTGTGTTTATGTATTTATCTCCGTTAATCAGCTGTGCCTTGACAAGAATCAGAGAAAAACCGAGGAAAATGCAGACGAATATGGCAATCATTGCGAAAAATCTGCCTTTTTTCTCTTCCTGGGAAAATCGCATTGGTTTTTCTCCTTTCTTTAAATTATTTCAGCTGCTTTGTTAAAGCACGGATAAGAAAATAATAAACGGGTGTGAACAGAACCGTATAGAAAACGGCAGCGAAAAAGTATCTGAAATAAACCGCAGCATGTCCGGTGCCGCCGTCAAAAGCGCAGTAAATAATAAAATAGACCGTATTGTGAATAAAAGTGAAAACCGCCGAAAGAATCAGGGCGCAGAGAAAATTGTTTCTCATGACATAAGTTGTAAGCGCGCCTGCCGCAAAGCCGAAAAGCGTAAATATTATCGAATGATAGCAGATAGTGTTCGCGCTGAAGGCATCCATCATCGCTCCGGCAAAAAGTCCGAAGAAAAGTCCGGCGAATTCTCTTTCGAACATTCCTATGCAGACTGTAAGCGGAAGCAGAAGAAGCGCGTGAATACCCGCGGGTGCGGGAAAAAGAATTCCCGTGTTCTGAAATACAAAGGTCAGAAGCATCAGTCCCGCAAGAATTGCACGGCGGATTATTTTATTTTTTGATTCGAGCAAAGCAATACTGTCCATATCATTCACCCGAAACCGTAACGATTCCCTGTCCCTCAAAATCGACAACAACAAAAACATCGGAAAGCTCCGAAAAATCAATGGGTGAGCGGACTGTTGCGTAAGCCGAAACGCCGTCGCCCTCTTCGTTTATGGAAGCGATTGTGCCTACAATAAGGTCCTTCGGATAAATTCCGCCCGAGCCTGATGTGCATATGATGCCGTTGGGAGAAAGCTGACTGTCCTTTTTAAGTCCGGGAATTCTGCAGAGAGTTCCGTCTGCCTTCAGACCTGTACCCGAGGTATATCCGACCTCGTTTGTATAGGTTTCATAGATTCCGACATTGACCTTAGGACTTGCGATGGTGTTGACCGTACATGTGGTCGGAGCGATACCCGTTACGATACCGATAAGATTCTTGCCGTAAATAACGGGGTCGTTGATTTCAATGCCGTCCTTCTGACCCTTGTTGAGAGTGAACGAACGGTATGGGTCAGCGGCGTCACGGGTGATAATCGTGGCGCTTGCGAATTTATAGTCGCTGTGGTCTTCCTTGACGCCGAGGAAATCCTCGTAGGTGTCGAGCTTGCGTCTGACATCGTTGTAATCAATAACCTTCTGCTGATATTCCTCTATCTGAGCCTTAAGCTCAGCGTTTTCCTCTGCAAGCACTGCCGATGACTTGAATTTATCGTTGAAATTTGAAAATTTATAGCTCAGATAAGCGGAGACCTTCTGTAACGGTTCAAGAACGGTGCTTGTCGCTGACGAAAGGGGAGAGGAATGACTGTGAGTATAGGCGGCAATAACCGCTCCGAGAAGCAGTGCCGCAATAACGCAGATAAGAGCCTTGAAGGCTCTGCTGTGCAGTAATCTCAAACCGTTTCACCTCCGTAAAAATATTCAGACAGGGAGTGTGCCTGTACTGTGCGGTATTGCCCTGAATCAATGATGCTTTTCAAGGCAGATACCTGTTCCCTCAACAACGCAGTCAAGCGGATTGTCCGCAACTGTGACGGGAATCTTCATTTCCTTTTCAATAAGCTTGTCAAGTCCTCTGAGAAGAGCGCCGCCGCCTGTGAGCATGATTCCGCTGTCGATTATGTCCGCGGAAAGCTCGGGCGGTGTATTTTCAAGTGTTGTGCGGATTGCGTCGAGAATCTGGGTAAGGCTGTCCTTAAGCGCCTCGCGTACCTCGTCGGATGTGATTTCAATATCCTTGGGCAGACCGTCAACAAGGTTTCTGCCCTTGACGCTGATAGCGCCCTCGCCCTCGTACTGATACGCCGAACCGATCTGAAGCTTGATGTCCTCGGCGGTTCTTTCACCGATAAGAAGGTTGTGCTTCTTTCTTATGTAATTGATTATGGACTCGTCAAAGCTGTCGCCCGCAACCTTTACCGAGCGCGATGTAACAATATCGCCGAGAGCGACAACGGCAACCTCGGAGGTGCCGCCGCCGATATCAACAATCATTGAGCCCTTGGGATTTTCAACGGAAAGTCCCGCGCCGATTGCTGCCGACATGGGCTGCTCAATAAGGCTGACATAGCGTGCGCCCGCGGATTTTACGGCGTCGTAAACCGCCTTGCGTTCAACCTCGGTAACGCCCGACGGAACGCATATCATAACCCTCGTCTTGCTGAACGGAGACGGGGAGACAAATCTCTTTATATATTTTCTGAGCATCTCGGCGGTTGCGTCAAAGTTGGCAATAACGCCGTCGCGGAGCGGACGGACCGCCGTGATTGAGCCGGGAGTTCTGCCTATCATGTTCTTCGCCTCGGAGCCGACGGCGACAACGCGCACGGGACTGAAGCGCTGGTCAACTGCGACAACGGAAGGCTCTCTGATAACGATGCCCTTACCCTTTACAAAAACTCTGGTATTGGCTGTACCGAGGTCGATTCCTATATCCTGTGAAAATAACATTTTAATATCTCCTTAAAACTTATTTAGCCGGTGAGGCTTCGGAAGCTGCTTCTGTAACGGCTTCGGTCACTGCATTTGTGGGGAATTCGGGAGTTTTGCCGCCGAGGTCCTTGAGAATACAGCATTCGCTCAGCAGAGCGATAAGCTCGTCCTCAGAGTAACAGCAATCTGAAATATAAGCCTCGATTCTTATTGCGAACGGGCCGTTCATAAGCAGATAGCAGTAGCAGTCTACATTGGCATCGTCAAGCTTGTAATAAACCGTCTTTGCTGTCTTTCCGAGAACTTCCTTGTCGTATTCCTTAAGATCAACACCCATTTTTGTGTTGATAATAGTCTGAATTTCACCGAGATACTTATTGTGAAGGTCGTCAACCGGCTTGTTCAGCTCATAGCTGAAGGTGATTTCGCAGTTCGGTGAGCCTTTCTTTACGCATTTGCCTGAGCTGTGACAGATTTTCATAACGGAGGTCAGCCCCGATGTTTTCCAGCCGCGGGGAACATTGACCCTGACCGCGCCGTTTTCAATAACGGAATTTGACTTGTTTGTCATGGCCTCGGGGAATGAAGCAGCACGGGTCTTTGTTTCGCCGTTTTCGTCTGTTTCAACAATAAAAAGGTCGCCGTATTCGTTCTGAACAACGCTGCCGTCCTTTTCGGTAACGGCAATACGGTGGTTTCCGTTGCTGTCGATATATTCAAGCTGCTTTTTACCGCAGGCGGTAAGAGTAACCGAAAAAGCCATAATCAGTGCGGATATTGACAAAAGAGATTTTTTCAAAAAATCGCCTACTTTACAATTTAATTCAATATAAAAGTATAACATCAGATATGTCAAAAGTCAATTGCAAATGGTTGACATTCTCAACTAATTTTGATAGAATTATCAATATAAAAAGATAAAAAAAGACGGATATATAATAAAATCCCCGTGAAATAAAAACACAGGGAAAAAGCGTATTCGCAAGGAGGATTATCATGGCAAAATATCTTATTGTTAACGCGGACGATTTCGGTCTCTGCAAATCGGCAAACGAGGCGGTTTTTGACCTCTTTGAAAGCGGAAGACTCTTCTCGTCAACCATAATGATGCCGTGTCCGGGTGCGGTTGACGCGGTCGAATTTTCAAAGGCTCATCCCGAATACGCAATCGGCGTTCACACAACGCTCACGGCCGAGTGGAAAAAGTACAGATGGAAGCCCCTGACCGATTCTCCGTCTCTTCTTGACGAGGAAGGCTATATGTGGCATGAGTCCGACCAGGTTCAGCTCCACGCAAAGGCAAAGGAAATCGAAAGGGAGGTCCGCGCACAGATTGATTACGCGCATTCTCTCGGAATGAAGCCGTCGCACGTTGACAATCACATGGGTTCGCTTTACGGACATCAGACAGGCCGTTTCGGACTCAGCAAGCTTACGCTTAAAATCATGGGAGACTACGGTTACGCATACCGCATTTACAGCAAGACGGATAAGTCAATCGCTCCCTACGGCGTTCCGTATCCGATTTATGCCGCATCAACCCTGCTTCTCAACAGATGGATAAAGAAGTACAACGTTATCGCGCTTGACTATCTTCTTTTCCCCGACTGGGACCAGCTTATCAGAAACAACGGAACAATCACACCCGACGGCAAAAAGAGCATCACATTTGAGCAGTACCGCGACGCGATTCTTAAGATATGGACAAACATTCCCGACGGCGTAACCGAGACCTTTGTTCACCCCTCGCTTGAAACGGATGAAATCAAGGGAATCACAAACGTATGGTATCAGCGTGTCTATGAGTACAGACTCATGAAGGACGAGTACACTCATAAGTATCTTGCGGACCACGGCGTAAAGATGATAAGCTACCGCGACCTTATCGAGATGAAGTCAAAGGATTAAGTAAAAAACATATCGGTTTCCGCCTTGACAAAAGGCGGAAATCTGTTATAATTTTCTGCGTGAAACAGAATATGTCTCCGTAGCTCAGTAGGATAGAGCGTTCGCCTCCTAAGCGAAAGGCCGCGCGTTCGAATCGCGCCGGGGACGCCAGAAAGCCCGATTCTTTCGGGCTTTTTTCTTTATGCCGGAACAGCAGTGCAAAAAATAATGTCATTCTGAGCGAAGCGAAGAATCCGCATCTGAATCAGCGGATTCCTTTATCTCCTGCCCGGAATGACATTTTTAAAATGTGTAATTAAACATATAAAGTTAGTTTATTAATATATTTAACATAAAAGCTAAGCTTTTACAGAACTTTATCGCCGAAGTCCGATGTTACTGTTCGTTATTGATGCAGCGGAAAAGGTCGTTGAATATGCAGTCGCGCCACAAATCAGTAACCGCTCTCATAAAATGACGGCTTGAATCGTGGCTCCAGTAAAGCCGCGGCTCATGCTTTTTATAGCAGCTGAGAGCGCGAAGCTCATCGCTTACGGCAGGTTCTTCGGTGAGTCTCGGAGTGTGAATCAGCTCTGTGCCGAACCACTCGGGATGAACAATGTATGCGATAGTCGATATGTCCCAGATTACCCTTGACGAAGCCTTTCCGCTGTCGCACTCGCGGACGAGGGAGGTCAGATATGTTCCGATTTCCGTCCTGCCGTCGATAAATCTTTCAAGCTCCGAGACCGTAGTTGCCAGCTTGTCAACCACGCCTGCGCAGGGCAGCTGAACAAGCGGAACTCCGCAGTCAAGAATCAGGCGCGAGGCTGTGGGGTCCTGATAAAGATTGTATTCGTCCGCGCAGCTGCGCTTTGTTGATGTTCCGCCGAGCCATACGACGACAATTCTGTCGATGATTTCGGGCTTCATCAGAATTGCGGAGGCAACATTTGTTATTGCGCCTATGGCAACAACATAAAGCGGCTCCTCTGGAGAATATGTCATTGCTTTTTCAATCAGGTCATGCGCCGCGGGAGAATCAACCGCCGTTCCGTTCATGAAGCGGTCCGAGCCTCTGAAAACAAAACCGTCCGTGTCCGTTCTGCCGAGCATGGCGAGAATTTTAATTATTTCATCATAGCTCTGCTCCATTCCGATGCCTGCAGCAGGTTCGGGATAATGCGTAAACGGCGCGGCATAAACGGCGTCAAGCGAGATTTTTCCCATCTGACTTAAGCGGTATGCATAGGTGAGAGCGAACTGGTCGTCAACCTCGTTTTTGGTATCTGTATCAAGAACAATGTGTACGCCGCCGCTGACGGGTTCAAGCTTTTTCAGTCTTTCTGTTTCGGTCATGTTCATTCTCCTTTCGGCTTCCGCCGTATACTAATATATAATATATATCATCCGGTGTGCGAAGTCAATTTGCATTAAATAAAATATTACGCCCGTTTTGTATATTGACTTGACGGAATAATTATTTTATACTCAGATTAATAAACAGGAAAGGGTGGTTTTTATGAAAAAGCTGTCAAAAAGAATTCTTTCTCTCGGTCTCAGCGCATTGCTCTGCGCAGGTACGGCGGTTCCCGCTCTTGCGGCAGACACACTCGATTATAAAATCAGCAATCCCTATGAGGAGGTTGCCGACCTTCTTTCCGACCCGTCGGCTCATTACAAAACCAATCTGCACACCCATTCAACCGTCAGCGATGCAACGGTTGATTACGCCGACATGATTAAGGGCTACTATGAAAACGGATTTGATATTCTCGCCTTTGCCGACCACGGCGTTATCGGCAAAAACTGGAACGAAAGACCCACTCAGCTGCCGCTTTATCTTTAACAGTATATGGCAGGCAGAAAGGTTACAAAGCTTACCGACGACGAGTTCGACGCCATAACGGGCGGCACATACGCCTTCGGCGAGGAATCGGGCAGAACTCAGGGCAGGGGACTTCAGTGCGTTCCCACCGCCATTGAGCTTAATATGGTTACGATGACAAAAAGCCATGTCAACGGATATTTCTGCGACTTCGGCAAGGGCGATATCGGCTTTGAAAACGGCTATGAATACGCAGTAAAGCATGTTGAAAAAGCGGGCGGCATTTCGGTAATAAATCATCCCGGCGACTGGCTCGGCTCCGCAACTCATCCCGAAAAGGCGAGGGATATTAAAAATGTCCGCTACTTCGGCGATATTTTCAACAAGTATAAATCCTGCCTCGGAATGGAAATTCTGAACCGTGTTGATTCGGTAACATCGTCTGACCGTATTCTTTGGGACGAGGTTCTTCAGTATGTTATTCCTCACGGCGAGCGCACAGTCTGGGGCTTCGGCAACAGCGATGCTCACAAGCTTACGGATATTGATACCTCATACATGGATTTCATTCTTCCCGAATACAGCATCGAAAACGTTAAGAAGACAATGGAGCGCGGCAGCTTCTTTGCAGTCGGACGCAGAGCGCGAAAGGAAATGCCCGACGATTTTGTAGGCGAGGGTCCGCTTCCGCAGGTAACGGGAATCACGGTTGACGAAAAGAACGATGTTATCACTGTTACCGCGAAAAATGCGGATAAGCTTCAGTGGATTGCCAACGGCAATATCATTGAAGAAACGGCAAAGGCTGCTGACGGCAGCATCGTTTCCACAATCAGACTTCGCGAACACAGCGACGATATAACCTGCTATGTCCGCTTCCAGCTTATCGGCGCGGGCGGTATCTGCTTCTCACAGCCGTTCACATGCGACGACGGAAACATGGCACGTTTCATTATTGAAGATGACCGCACAAAATCTCAGATTTTCTTTGATAAGGTATGGCAGTTTCTTAAGAGCATCAGACTTTATGTAGTGTTCCAGGAGCTTTACAGAAAAATATTCTAAGCAACATTATTAAGGCACGGTTTATCCGTGCCTTTTGTTTGTTGACAGTATTATGAAGAGTTTTATAAATTGATATTTGCCGCAGTACCTGCGGTTGCTTGCCCGGGTAGGATTTTATCTGAAAACCTGCTTTCTGCGCGAGCCTACGGAACATGTAATGTCATTCTGAACGAAGTGAAGAATCTCAGCCTGATGTTTATGAGATTTTTCGTCGTTCCTCCTCAGAATGACAATTTAATAATTGTTGTAGGGCAAGGGCTCTGCTCTTGCCCATGCCCTCTTTCGAAAGAGGTAGCTGAAGGCGTCGACGCGGTAGGGAATGACAGTCCGGTGGACCGTCAGGGCCGCAGCGAGAGGCACGGCATAAGCTGTGCCGGGTGATTGACAATTGCCGCAAGGCAATCCTCAGTCGCTTCGCGACAGCTCCTTTCAAAAGGAGCCTCTGGCAATATATCGTATATCCTGCAAACTTGCAGACAAATACCAATTTTTAATAAACACGCCGTTTATTCTTCCATCTGTCTGCCGAGGAAGGATGCGGCGACCTGCGCAAGCTTTGTTTCCACGGGCGTGATTTTTGTCCCGTCACCGAACAGAAAAACAACTGCGCCCAGAACATCGCCGCTGCTGATTATCGGTGCGGCGACTGACGCGCCGTAGGAAATGCCCTCAACGGGCAGAAGCTGCTGCGAGCCGTCGCTTGTAAACATTCTGCGCTCGTCCATCAGTCCCTCAAGCTCCTCGCTGATGCGCTTGTCAAGGAACTCCTTTTTTGAAACTCCGGCGCATGAGATAACATGGTCGCGGTCGCAGATAAGCACGGGTGTGCTGACGCTGCGGTAAAGCACATCGGCGTAATGCTCCGTAACATCGGACAGCTCGCCGACAGGCGAATACTTTTTAAATATAACGCCGCCCTGAGTGTCGGTGAAAATTTCGAGCGGCGCGCCCTCTCTGATGTGCATGGTGCGTCGGATTTCCTTGGGAATAACCACTCTGCCGAGGTCGTCAATTCGGCGCACAATTCCTGTTGCTTTCATTATTGTAAACTTCTCCCTTTTCTCTGATTTTCGTTTGCACGCTTATTGTTTGTACGCAAAACGGATTTATACGCTTACGGAATAATTTTATACATTGACAAAAAGGTATAAATGCGTGTACAATTAATTAGGAATTTTCTGAGGAACGCCGCAAAAGAAGAGTTCTTAAATCCTCTCTGTATCCCAGAAGAGCGAACGCCTGATTTTTTCTGAGCTTCATCGGGAGCGAGGAATCGAGAACCGCGTTTTCAAGGTCTTCAATTCTTTTGCGGAGATATTCTTCGTCAGTCATATTATCACCGGTTTTATTTTTTGATTATTTTTACGGGGTATAAGATGAAAATACAGGAAGAGCTGAAAAATTTTTTAATTGAAAACGGCGCGGCAGATGTCGGCTTTGCCTGCGTTTCCGACGGACCGTTCGGAGAGAAAAGCTATGCGCTCAGCGTGGTTATCAAACTGTCGGACGCGGTTATTGACGAAATTGAAAACGAGCCGACGCATACATATTTTCATCATTACCGGACCGTTAACGCTTATATTGACAGGCTGGTTCTGCAGTGCGGCTTCATCCTTGAAGGGCAGGGCTACAGATATATTCCCGTCGGAGCTTCGCAGAGCATAAACAAGGACGGGTGGAACTATCTTGCGCGTTATTCGCATAAAAAAATCGCCTGTCTTGCGGGGCTCGGAGGAATCGGAAAAAACAGCCTTTTTCTTCACAGAAAATTCGGTGCGCGGGTGCGGCTCGGAACCCTGTTCACGGACTGCCCGTTTGAAACAGAAAAGGCTGAATATACATCTCCGTGCATCGGCTGTGACCTCTGTGTGAACGCCTGCCCGTCGGGCGCAATCAGCGGCAGCCTGTGGCAGCCGGGTATGAAGAGAGAGGATGTTTTTGACCCCGACAGATGCAGCAGATACATGAAAAAGGAGTTTCAGCACATAGGACGCGGAGCGGTCTGCGGTATATGCATGAAGGTGTGTCCTGCAAATAAATTAAACAATAATATTAAATAAACATATATTGTTAAACTTATCAGATTAATATTTTTAAACAAATAAAGTTAATAAAACATTTTCGGAGGAAGAGAAAATGGAACAGAAAAAAATTGACAGAATCAACGAGCTTGCACGCAAGGCGAAATCCGCAGGACTTACCGACGAGGAAACCGCAGAACGTGACAGACTGAGAAAAGAGTACATTGAGGCCTACAGAGCAAGCCTGCGTTCACAGCTTGACAGCATAGTTGTTGTTGACGAAAAGGGAAATAAAAAGCCGTTGAAGAAGAAATACACAAACTGACGGAGGCGGAAAAATGAAGCTTCTGGATAAACGGAAATGTATTATTATTTTCGCCGTGCTGGCGCTTCTTGCCGTTATCGGACTGACATCGGACATGCTTGTTTCGTCCGCGGTTTATTACGCAGATGACATGGCGGAAAGTATATTCTATAAGGTTCTGCCGTCCCTGCCGATAGCGCTGTGCAGCTTTGCCGCGGCGGTCATGCTCAGCTGCAGGAACACTCGGGCAACAAGAAGCAGGAATCAGGTGCTGAATATCCTTTACGGACTGCTGACTCTGGCGTTTGCTTTCGCGGCGGCGTATTTCCCCTTTTACGGCGCAAAGGGCTCAAGCCTTATTGCCGTTGCCGCTGTTGCCGCGGTAATCGCTTTTACCTCTTTTCTTATGAGCGTTTCGTTTTTCAGGGAAACATATCAGAAGGTTTTCATGACCGAAATCGCAAAGAGGATTATGATTACAACGCTGATAATCGGGGCGGTGTGCGCGCTTGCGCTGCTGATTCCGCAGAGAATGAGCTACGACGCCATACAGCTTAATATTGCGCGTACGGGAAAAGCCGAAGGACCGTTCAGCTCAACCGTGCCGTTCATTCCGTTTGCGACAGCGTCCGCGCCCGTGCTTACTTATCTTATCGCTCTTAAGGATGTTGTCCCGAAGCTCAGATTCAGCGGAAAGCTGCTTTTCATACTGACTTGCATATGGACAGCCGTTATGATAATCGGAACCGTTGCTTCGGGAAGGCTGTTCCTTTCCAATGCCGTGTTCGGGGCTGCTCTCGGGTATGCGGCCGTGCTTTCGGTGTCCGTAATGATGAATAAAACGAAAAAATGACTGTTTTAAAGCTCTGTCCGAAAAAAACGGGACAGAGTTTTTCTTTTATTCGCAGTGCATATATTAATGAATATTTTTTGTGCTAATTGCCGATAACTAACCTAAATATTGTGCCGGCGGAGCGTCTGTTTCGTATTTTTAACACAATACATGGTAAAAATACACAAAAGGAAACAGGCATAAAACAGTGGGCGAATTTGGTTATTTTTTATAAAAACTTCACACCAAATCGGTCATTTTGAAAAAATTTTTCAAAAAATACAGCAAAACTACTTGAAAAAAGGTAAATTATTGTGTAAAATGTATATGTTCCAATCGGCGAATTGTATAAACGACACACAAACGTTGTACATATTTCACAACACAGTACAAACGCCGCGTATCATTTTATGAGGAGTGTTCTTTATGTCTAACAGACTTTTCCAGGGTGTCATTCATCAGATGAAGAGTGCCATTGACAGAACAATCGGTATTATTGACGAAACAGGTACAATTATATCCTGCAGCGAACTCGGAAGAATAGGCGAGGTTAACTCCATTGCAGCCGCAACAACGTTTATGGATACTGAGGTCTGCGTAGTATCGGGCTGCACATACAAGACATTCGGCAATCAGGTTCATCCCGAATATGCTGTTTTTGTAGACGGTGACGATGAGCTTGCGGAGAAGTATGTCAATATCAGTGCGGTTGCACTGAGCAATCTCAAGCAGTATTTTGATGAGAAATACGACAGAAACAATTTCATCAAGAACGTTATTCTTGACAATATTCTGCCCGGCGATATCTATCTTAAGGCACGCGAGCTTCGCTTTAACAACGACGCCTCCCGTACAGTTCTTCTTATCAGAATTCCAGAGCAGTCCGACGCTTCCGCATACGATATAATTCAGAATCTTTTCCCCGACAAGTCAAAGGATTTCATAATCAATATCAGCGAGACGGATATCGCGCTTATCAAGGAAGTCAAGTCCAACATTGAGTCCAAGGACCTTGAAAAGCTTGCGCGCTCAATTGCCGATTCGCTTTCAACAGAGCTTTATGTTCACGCTCAGATAGGTATCGGCACAACCGTTGTCGGTATCAAGGAGCTTGCCCGTTCCTTCAAGGAGGCTCAGGTTTCTCTTGAGGTCGGTAAGGTTTTCGATACGGAAAAGGCAATTGTAAGATACGACAGCCTCGGAATTGCCCGTCTTATCTATCAGCTTCCCACAACTCTCTGCGAGCTTTTCCTTTATGAAGTATTCAAGAGAGGCTCAATCGAAAGTCTTGACCAGGAAACTCTGTTCACAATTCAGAAATTCTTTGAAAACAACCTGAATGTCAGCGAAACCTCAAGAAAGCTGTTCGTTCACCGCAATACCCTTGTTTACCGTCTTGAAAAAATCAAGAAGCTCACAGGTCTTGACCTGAGAGAATTTGACGATGCAATCGTATTCAAAGTAGCGCTTATGGTTAAGAAATATCTTGACGCGAACCCGATAAAGTATTAATTCAGTTAAAAACAAAGAGGATCAGGTATGATAGACTTTAAAAATGTGTCGAAGGTTTACGACAACGGCACAAAAGCGCTCAACAATGTCAATATCCATATTGACAAGGGCGAGTTTGTATTTGTTGTCGGTGCATCTGGCGCGGGAAAAAGCACCTTTCTTAAGCTTATGATGCGCGAAGAGGTTCCCTCGTCAGGCACAATTAAAATAAAGGATTATAATCTCGGCGAAATGAAGAAACGCAAAATCCCGTATTTCAGAAGAAATATGGGAATCGTTTTTCAGGATTTCCGCCTTATTCCCAACATGACGGTTTACGACAATGTTGCGTTTGCAATGCGCGTTGTCGGCGCACGCGAAAAGGAAATACGCAAGCGCGTGCCTTATGTAATCAATATCGTCGGTCTTTCCGCAAAAGCGAGAAACTATCCCACGGAGCTTTCGGGCGGCGAGCAGCAGCGTGTTGCCCTTGCCCGCGCTCTTGTTAACAATGCCGATATTATCATCGCGGACGAGCCCACCGGCAATGTCGACCCGCAGATGTCGCTTGAAATCGTTGAGCTGCTTAAACGACTGAACGAGGCAGGTACGACAATCATAATGGTAACGCATGCCCATGACCTTGTAAAACGCTTTGACGAGCGTGTAATCGTGCTTGACAGCGGTGAGATTATTGCCGACGGTACGGTTGAGAACGGACATATCCCGATTCAGTCGTCCTCTCACCTCAGCCATGAAACAAAGGGCAAGGTTAAGACAAGATTTTCAAAGAAGGCTGCAAAAACGGCAGAAAAAGCCGTTGAGGAAAGCACGGAGAACGAAGATGCCAAAGGGGTTGACGAAAAATATCTGTCAGCTCTTATCGGGGATACGGACGGTTACCGTATTTATATCGAGAACGAAGCGGCAGAAAAAGCACTCGCCGACGAAGAGAAAGGCGGTGCCGGAGAATGAAAAAACGCAGAGGAAGCTTAGGCTATCTTACAAAGGAAGGTTTCCGCAACGTTCATGCAAACCGGCTGATGTCCATTGCGTCGATTGCCGTGCTTATGGCATGTCTTGTTATGATTGGTTCGGCGTTTATGATTCTTGTAAATGTTGACAGAATCATGCAGGAAATTGAGAGCGAGAATGTTGTTATGGTCTATCTTGACCAGGACGCAACTCCGCAGGATATTGAAACTGTAAAGGAAACGATTCTTTCAAATATCAATGTTCTTAAATGCGAATTCCGCGACAAGGAAACGGCATTTAAGGAGGCAATAGAGGAGCTTGAAACCGATGCGTCATATTTTGACGGCGTTGATAATCCGCTGCCCGACCTTTTTGAGGTCTCGCTCAAGGATATGACAAGATTCAGCACAACGGTTTCTCAGCTTAAGTCGATAGACAATGTTGATTCCGTGCGCGACAATCAGGATATTGCGAACATGCTTATCAAGGTCCGTTCAACAATTTCCTATATCAGCCTTGTTATTATTGCGGTTCTGCTTGTAATCTCACTGTTCATTATTGCAAACACAATCAGAATTACAATGTTCAGCCGCAGACTTGAAATCAACATCATGAAATCGGTAGGCGCGACGAATTGGTTTATACGGTGGCCGTTCATGCTTGAGGGTATGATACTCGGATTTATTTCGGCGGCGATTTCCACAGGCGTTGTCTGGGGAGTTTACAAGCTGCTTGTGCCGACGGTAACGTCAATGCTCAAGATGGTAAGCAACGACTTTACGATAGTTCCGTTTATAGATTACGTTATTTACATTGCTGCTGCATTTGTAATTATCGGATTGATTTCGGGCGGTATAGGAAGCCTTATTTCAATTCAGAAATATCTTAAGGAACGCGGCGGCGTAGTTTACGACGAAGACGAATAATAGAAATTAACCGAAAAAGGACAGCAAAACGCTGTCCTTTTTTATATTGAAAATGTTT
>JAZUDP010000005.1:0-4158 GCA_045639705.1 Acutalibacteraceae bacterium | reverse complement strand
ACACCATTGCCGACCTGATGACAGACGGATGCAATATGGGAGTAAAATCTCTGAGCAAATATCTTAACCAATACAAAGCCGCAAGCGAAAAAACAAAGGATATTGCCAAAAAGCTTATCGCAGTTGAAAGCACGCTTTCGGCTGATATGAGACAGTATCTTTAATAAAAATTTATCGGAATTTTCCCGTCCTGTGCGAAGGGGGCGGAGTATCTCCACTCCCTCGCCGTATCGGCGGTTATTATCTGTACGCGGACATTAAAAAAGCAATTTGCATTTTAATTATTGTCATTGTGAGGGAATGTAACGGCTGCGGCAATTGCCGGTTTACAAATCTATAGCAGTGACTTTTTCATATAGTCGGGTTCATATTCCGAATATCCGTGCTTTGAGTAGAAGAATCTTGATTCAAAATAAGTTTTCTTTTCACCAAGGTGCAGCTTCATTACCGTTCTTCCGTTTGCACGGGCAAAATCCTCAGCTGTTCTGAGCAATACGGTTCCGATTCCCTGCCGTTTAAGGCTGTACTTCACATACAGCCGGTGGAGAACAGCTTCTCCGTCGGGCAGAAGATTGCAGCCTGCAGAACCGATTACGCGGTCACTGCCGTCAAGCATCAGCCAGAACATATCACCCTTTGAAAAATAAAAGCCGTCAATATCGAGCATATCCGCATTGAGAGTCGGAACTCTGCCAAGCGCGTTCTTGGCTTCAAGAACCATAAAAATCAAATCGTCTCTGTATTTTTCTTCATATCTGATTATTTTCATTCCGCACACTCTTTTTGCTGATTTTTTGATAATTATACCATGTTGTCGTATTATATTCAATTTATTATATTTGAAAACTGCGCTGTGATATGATAGAATGAACTTACTAAACTGCAGACAGAGGGATTGAAATGGATTATAAGGTACACGTTGCATACGGTTTTCATGTCAACTGCTATCACTCATACAGAGGCGATACCAACGACGGTCTCGGATTCGGTTCCGATATAAGAATCATCAGAAAAATTCTTGACACGCTGACTCAGCTTAACAGGGAGGGTATTCCCGTCAAGGGAACATGGGACAGCGAAAATTTCTTCTCTCTTGAAAAAATCCTGCCCGAATATGCGCCCGATATCATTGCAAAAATGCAGGAACGCGTAAGGGATTACGGCGACGAGCAGATAATTATGGGCTATTCCAACGGTGCGCTTTCGGCAATGAACGACGCGGAATTTGAAGAATCCATTGAAAAAGCCGTCACGAATCCGCAGGGCTCGGGTCTGCTTGACCTGTTCGGGAAATATGAAAAAATCGTCCGTCCGCAGGAGGTTATGTTCACTCCCTCGCAGGTTCATCTTTACAACAAGCTCGGCGTAAAAGCGGTTTGCCTTTATTATTCCTGCGTTCCGTTTGACGCGTTCAGAACAATTATCCCGAAGCTTCCCGATGAACTTGCCTTCAATCCGCTGACTTACACCTATAAGGGTGAAAGCATGACGGTCGTTCCGACATACAGCAACTCCGATGTCTGCGACGCAGGCTGTCTGCGCGCATGGGTAAAGGAGCTGCACAGGAAGCAGGTATCCGGCGAAATAAAGAACGACCTGTTTATTTTTGTTAACATGGATGCGGACGCGATTTTCTGGGAAAGTCTTGATTTGCCCGTTATCGGCAGCAGAATCGCCAACACCGACGGAATTAACGGACTTGTCCGTGAGATTGCCGACCTCGATTACGTTGTTTTTGACACAGTCGGCGGTTATCTGAAAAGTCATAAGCCGCTCGGCAATATTGACTTTACGCACGATACGGCAGACGGCAACTTTACGGGCTACGCCTCATGGGCGGAAAAACCGTACAACAGAAAAATATGGACTTCAATTGAGCGGGCAAGAGCAATGTCAAAGGTCAACGCGAAAAAGGACTTTGACTCTCCGTCGTTCCGCGACAGAGTTCTTCTGCTTTCAACAACTCATTTCGGTCTCGCCACCCCCGTGCTGAATATTCAGCGGGAAAAGAAAGCGGATGAGCTTGCCGAAAGCATTATAAACAGTGAAAAGCTCGCTTTGCCGGAAACAAAAAAGATTACGGTTCACAATATAAACGGCAGCGATTTACAGTGCGTTCAGTTAAAGCTTAACGAAAAGCTCGGCGATATTTCACAGCTTGTCATCAGCGGCAAAGAGCTTGCAGACTACACTGCTATTTCAATGGACAGAGAGAATAACAGCGTTTTTGCTGTTATGAAATTCAGCTGTATAAAGAAAAAATACACTGTCACCGCTTCGGTCGGAGAAGCTAAGCCTGCCTCACCTGTCACTGAGCTGAAAACGGATAAGCTTGAAATAAAGTTTTCGCAGGCAGGCAGAATTTACAGCGTCTGCTGCGACGGAAAGCAAATCGGCAACAGTAATTTTCTGCGGAGCTTTATTACCTACGGCGGAAAGAAATACGATTTTGCTAATGACGGGGTGATGCCCTTAAGCTGTGCGGGAAACGGAACGGGTCTGCGTATTTCGGGTGACATGCATCTTCCCGGAGAAATCAGCGGGGGCCATTTTGATTTTGACTTTTTCACGGCTGATTTCTGCGGTGCAGTGTTTGTTCATACAGATATTCAGTATCCGCGCACGGCAGAGAACACATCAATTTCGACCGAAAATTCCGCTCTCGGCAGGTACAGCGACATGAAGTGGCAGGAGGCTGCCATGGTTCAGCTGACTCCCGATTTCAAGGGAGAAATCAGTGTTGTCAAGCGTAATTTCTCCGGCGATGTTTCGTCGTTCAGAACAAGGTCCTTTTACGAAAGCGATAAACGGAACAAGTCGCTCGATTCATTCAACCATCAGCTTACCGCAGGCGTTGTCGGCTTAAGCGGCGACGGCTGCACGCTGATTGCCGCAAATTCAAGGCAGGTACTCTGTTCAATGGCACACTGTCCCATGAGGCTTGACGCTGACGGAACCGTGCATATGAATATGTTCGGAACGTATTTCGGGAAGCAGAGGCATCACTGGGGACGGGCTGACGACGAGATTCTTGCAACATATACATTGGTTACGCCGCAGGGCAAGTCAATTGCTCCCGCATACAACGGCAACAGCGAAAACGCGGTTATGGCTCTGTTTGCATATCCGAAGGAAAATGTTGACGGCAACGATCTGAAGGAAGCAATCGCTTTTGCCGACGGAGCTGTTGTCACTGCTCCCGAGGGTGCGCTTCTTCAGCCGTTCTATGATGACAATGTAAGATTTAAGGAAGTCAAGGCACAGGCGGCTGATGACACAAAGCTGAGGAGTCCGCTTATGACGGGCATTTCGGGTAATCTCTCAAAATATATCGTCAACGGCGGAAAGGCCATCGGACTTTCCGGAATGGACGGGCGCATGATTGAGGCAGCCGTGAAGGATGAGCGCCTCGGCTACGTCGGTGAAATCACCAAGGTGCACCCCGGACCCATCACGGACATCCTCGAGAAGGGGTATATCCCCGTCGTATCGACCCTCGGCTGTGACAGCGAGGGCAATACCTACAACATCAACGGCGACACCGCCGCGGCGGGCATCGCAGGCGCTTTAGGCGCCGAATGCCTCATCATGATGACGGATATCGCGGGCATCTTGCGCGATAAGAACGACCCATCTTCGCTGATTCCCGAAATCAGCATCACCGAGGCGGAGGCACTGTACAAGGAGGGCGTCATCTCCGGCGGCATGATCCCCAAGGTGAACTGCTGCATCGATGCGCTGAAAAAGGGTGTGAGGAACGTCGTCATCATCGATGGACGCATCAGCCATTCCATTCTGATTGAACTTCTGACAGACGAGGGGGCAGGTACCATGTTTACGAGGGACACGAAAAAGGCTATGACTGTCAAGGAAAAGGACGCACAGTATATCGCGGGCACCTACAACCGCTTCCCGGTCGTGCTGACGGAGGGCAAGGGTTCTATTGTCAAGGACGAGAACGGCAAGGAGTATATCGACATGGGCACCGGCATCGGCGTGACCTCCTTCGGCTACGCCGACGACACGTGGCTGCAGGCCGTCAACGCGCAGGCGTCGAAACTCCAACACGCCTCCAACCTGTATTATACCGAGCCCTGCGCCGTCCTTGCCGAAAAGCTGTGCGAAAGAACGGGCATGAAAAAGGTCTTCTTCTCCAAC
>JAZUDP010000004.1:0-4720 GCA_045639705.1 Acutalibacteraceae bacterium | reverse complement strand
TGTCTTCCTAAGACCGCTTGGCCTCCGACTTACTGAAATAAAAGAATCTGAAGTCTGCGGCAGTACACTTGCTTCCTGCGATGACGAAAACAACACCGTTATTATTACGGACGTCAGCCCTGTTGATAACGGCATTGAAATAAGGCTCTGCAATTATTCGGATAAACAGAGCAGATGTAAAATTTCCATCCTGGGATGCAGTGAATATTACGAAACAAATCTTCTCGGAGATGTTACAGAAAGAATCAATCCCGACGGGTTTATTATAAATCCGTGGGAGGTCAAAACTGTACTTTGTCAATAATAACGAAAGCACAAAGCCTGCCGAGGTCATCACCCTGGCAGGCTGTTACACTATATTTTTTGAGAAACTGAATATTAAAAACTACTGCAGTTATAAATACCCGTTGACGCGGTAATTGAATTGCCCGAGAAAATACCGTCGGTTTTACCGCTGACAGCTATATAATACATCACAGCATCCTTGGGAAACTTAACAGATGCCTTACCGCCTGCGACTAATGCCGATTTTGTTGACCAGCTTTCCTTTAGCTTCAAATTATCATATTCAAGCGGAGAGCTTCTGTAAAACAGGGTAACCTTCGGATTCTTAACTCCGTCAGGCAGATTAAAGCTGAGAGTAATTTTGCCGTTTTCCTCGGATATACCGGTAATTCTGATATTGCCGTCGCCGTTTCCTGTCATTTCATTGGCGAAGCGTACCGTTTCTTCAATATTGAAATCGCCGTGACTTAATCCGCTGATAAGCAGGACGGAGCCGTTCTTTGCCACCGCGGCGGAAGAAGACGGAGCATCTGCGGGAAAAAACGGGTCTTCATCACTGCTTACAAACAGCATGGGCATTTTTACATCGGGAAGTAAGGGCGTAGGGTCCCATTTTTCCAGGATGGTTTTATTGTTGAAAAATGCTCCCATAAGCTCCCAGCAGCCGCTCCCGTAAATGGGAATCGCAAATTCAAAACGGCTGTCATAGCATGCCGCGACGGTTGTGACGAGACTGCCCCACGAAATACCCGAAACGCCTATCTGATTATTGATAACTCTGCTGTCTGCTCTTAAAATATTATTTGAGAGTACAATATCCGTCAGATAGTAATAAAACCACTGTTCCGTATACTCCTTGTCAATATCATCAAAATTACTGAAGGGCAGATGTGAATTTTCATTTACCGTCCAGTCGGGATTGTTGCCTCCGGCAACAGAGTAATATCCAACTTTAGGCTGCTGAGCGAAGCCGTCAAAGGAAATGGCGGCATAACCGCGGTCAACCCAATACTGAACCCAGTCGGCCTGCGCGTGAACGCCTCCGCCGTGAACGAGCACCATAGCCGGAACGGGACTTTCGGCGCTTGCATTTTCGGGGAATCCGATATATGCAAATACTTCCGTATCTTTTCCGAGACATTTTTCGCCATCAAAATAAATTGCTTTTATTCTTTCATCGTCGGGGAAAGGCTTTCTGCTTTCGTCAACTCTGTATGACGGAGTATGCTCCTTTACCTTGTTTATGAGAGCCGCCAGTTCATCTGTATACGCGCTTTTTTCTTTTGCCGTGTAGTCAGTTACATACAGGTCGTTGATTTCAGGCTCTTTGCAGACAATGATTTTTTCAAACAGGCTCTTGAACCGGTCAAAAATCTTACTGAAGAACTGCTTGACTTTTTCAATAAATGACGGAGCTGCAGGTCTGTCGGCGTAATCCTTTGTTTCCGAATTATAAGCTGTCAGGCCGCCTTCTCGGGTAAGACCGACACGCGTACCCTTTAAGGTTCCCGCCTTCGAATAATCAAACGGCTCAAAGCCGAGCCTGACGGCCGCCGAATTTTCATCAAGAGAAAAATCAAAAGACAACGCGTCCTTAAAGCCGGGATTTCTGTAAATCGCAGAGCCGAGGACATTTCTCGCTTCGGCACTGCTTCGGACAATAGCTTTATCCGTATAGCTGCCTATGGTGAAATAAAGCTCATCGCCGTATGTCATATCCCAGAGAATATTGCCGCTTCCCCCGAAATGACCCGTGTGATTAATTTGCTCAACAGAAAGCACCTTGTTGTCGGTCAGAAAAATATTGTTTATGTATGTGTTGTTAAGATTGGTATATGGCAGGAATTCCTCTGCTCCGAGGCAGGCGACGCTCTGACCCGAAAGCGCAAAAATATTATTTCTGATGATGTTATTCTTGCTGAGCGTTGTGTTGAAACAGGAGGTGCTGCAATTAAAAGCAAGGTTGTTTTCAATAGTCATGAACTCGCAGCCCGAATCAAGATAAATGCCGTCTCCCGCATAGCCATCCTTGCCGTCATAGCACGAGCAGTCATGAATAACGTTGCCGCTGACAACGGTACCCTGCTGAACACCGAGCATATAGATTCCGCCGAGGTCTGAAAGAGTTTCAAGACCGATGTTATAAATGAGATTATCCGTGATTTTAATATTCTGAGTCGGATTCTCGCCGAACAGCCACATGAATCCCGCGGATATACCCGTATAGTATCCGTCATGGATTTCGTTGTTTGATATTTCCGCTGTATCGCAGTAAGCAACAGTTATTCCGCAGGCACCGAAAAACTGTCTGCCGTATTTTTCAATTTCACAGTTTCTGACAGTGATGTTTTCCGCAATATTATCACGGATTTCATCAATTTTTTCTCCTATAAAGAATCTGCCGCCGATAAAAATCGCATTGGCTCCGATATTACCGAAATAACAGGAATCAACAACGCAGTTCTTCGCACCTGTGAAATAGCGTATCGCTGTCGCTCCGATGTTTTCAAAATCACAGTTTTTAAAATTGATATTATCAGAATAAACAACGTCAATGGCGCCGCATACATCAACCGCGGCCTGAACAGACGAAGTCTCATAGTCTCTCAGACGGGTGTGGATGTTCATGTTCAGATATTTATCATTTGAATATTCCCAGCCTGTATCCGCAAATTTAATATTTTCAAATGTAATTCCCGATGAATTTTCAATGTTAATAAGGAGTGCTTCGCATGATGCGTAAAGCACAAGGCTGTCAGCTGTTTCTCCCTCAAAGGGAACATAATAAAGCTTATCGGCTTTTGAATCGAAGCACCATTCTCCGGGCTTATCAAGTCCCTCAAGAACGTTCTGAAGAAAATATCTGTCACCGGCTTCAATCGGTCTTCCCGAATATCTTGCAAGTCTGAAAAGTCCTGTACTTTCGTCGAATGCTACGGGCTTTTCGACCTCGCTGACCCACTGGTGCAGTATTTCAACCGTTACATCACAAAGATTTGACGGAGTATTTTTCAAGTCATCAGCATAAAATCCTTTTGACGCAAGGTCATTATCTGCGCCTTTTGTGTCTGATAAATCAGGCTTATCAATGTAATAATACCCCGATTCAGGCAGTCTGGTTACATCGAGCTTTCCGTTTTCGGAAAAGAGAGCGGATATTCTTTTGCCTTTTGCCGAAGCGGAAAAAGCCTTAACGCCGTTTACCGTGCATACCGTCCATTCCGACACGGGGCATGCGTTTGTAATTACTGCCGTTTCACCCGGAGCAGAAGAAATTGTTATGTCTTTTTTTATTCCGTCAAAGGATAACGGAGCATCAAAACGGTACGTGCCGCCCTTAAGATAAATGAAGCTTCCGTTTTCTGCATTCTCAACAGCTTTTATCAGCTCGTCGGCAGAGGAAACAGTTACCGAAACTGCAGCCGAACCGACGATGCAGACGCTGCTTGTAACCATGATTAAACAAAGAATAAGCGCAAATGCTTTTTTGAATTTTCGGAACGATCCTTTCATAATAAACCTCCACTAATCAATATGAATAACCGTCAGTTTATCAACCTTTTCGATTTTTAAAAATTCTAACATTTATAACAATCCCTGTCAACCGAAGCAACAGGTTTATTGCCCACAACTGAATAATGTTTCATAACATCACAAAACTTGCCGAGTTCACCCCGGCAGGCCGTTTCGTTTATTTATCACACTTTGATTTCCGCTCCGAAACAGAATTTTAAAATCAAGGTGCTGTCACTTTCAACTATTACCCTTTCAACAGTTGAAAGCCACAGTCAGGTGTCAAACTTTGTAATGAAATATCTCTCCGAGTTAACGGAGAACTGCATCATTGTTTAAAGAGTAGTATACTCTGTAAAGGACAATACAAATTGTTTCATAAACAAAAGTATCCTTACAAGCCTGTGCCGAAGGTGATACGCTTAAAATTGCAATTATTAGATACACTTCTTTCAAAAAGATATAACAAAAAGCCGCAGGTTCTTGCGAATCTGCGGCAGTGTTTCAGAATTATTACTTGGAGTACTCTTTTTTCATTTTATACGATACAGATGTAAAAGTGGTTACCCATTTTGCATTTTATAGGCTTATCTCGTAACTTCCACCATCCTGCCAATCTTCAACGACAATACCGCCGGCAATCTTTTCGATTTCTTCATCGGTCAATTCCATACCGGCTTCAGCAATAAGTTCCTTTTTTTCTTCTGCTGTTTTTGCGGCTGTGAGCTTTTCTTTTAATTCGGGTGTGATTTTCATTGTGAATTCTCCTTTGTTTTATTTCTATTAATTAATACGGAATAGGAACTAAAGTGTCCTTTTCCGACTCCTTTTCATATTCGGGCTTTATAATTACCGGTTCAACTCCGGGTACTTTGCTTGCAAGGCGTGTTTCCGGAAGGTCAGGTGCTGTGCCACCTGTTAC
>JAZUDP010000003.1:0-1830 GCA_045639705.1 Acutalibacteraceae bacterium | reverse complement strand
TATTCGTCGTCCGATGTTCCGCAGTTCATTGAAGAAATCTTTTCGTCGGGTTCAAGCGGAAGCAGGTTGACAATATTCATGCCCTTGCTTGTACGTGAGCCCTCGGGAATTTCGTAACCCTTAAGACGGAATACACGTCCGCGTGTGGTGAAGAAAGCAATATAATCGTGGGTCGAAGCGGTGAACATTGTCTTTACAATGTCGTCCTCGCGTCTTGTAAGACCCTTGATGCCCTTGCCTCCGCGGCGCTGAGTCTGGTATTCATCCATCGGAATACGCTTGATGTAGCCAAAATCCGTAAATGTGAATACGCAGGTTTCCTCGGGAATAAGGTCTTCGATATCAACCTCGCCCGAAACATTTTCAATCTCGGTGCGGCGGTCATCGCCGAATTTGTCGGCAATCTCAAGTGCTTCTGTCTTAACAACGCCGAGAAGCTTCGTTTCGTCAGCGAGAAGCTCAAGGAACTCTGCGATTTTGATTTTAAGCTCGCCGAGTTCGTCCTCGATTTTCTGTCTTTCAAGACCTGTCAGCTGACCCAGACGCATCTGAACGATGGCCTGTGCCTGAATATCGTCAAGTCCGAAGCGTTCCATAAGAGCTTCCTTGCCTTCGTTGATGCTCTTTGAAGAACGGAGGATTGCGATAACCTCATCGATAAAGTCAAGAGCCGTAAGCAGACCTTCAAGGATGTGCGCTCTGTCCTGAGCCTTTTTAAGGTCATACTGTGTGCGGCGTGTGACAACCTCCTGCTGGAAGCTGATATAATGCTGAAGAATATCCTTAAGCGTCAGAATCTTCGGCTCGCCGTTGACAATAGCAAGCAGGATAACGCCGAATGTGGTCTGAAGCTGTGTATATGAATAAAGCTGATTGAGAACAACTTGCGGATTTGCGTCGCGCTTAAGGTCGATTGAAATGTGCATGCCCGCCTTTGATGAATAGTCGTTAATATCGGAGATACCTTCGATTTTCTTATCCTTTACAAGGTCGGCGATGCTCTCGATAAGGCGCGCCTTGTTTACGCCGTAGGGAATCTCGGTAACCTTGATTTCAAAGCGGCCGTTCTTCTTTTCAACAATTTCGGCACGCGCCCTGACAACGACCTTGCCTCGGCCTGTTGCGTAAGCGGCACGAATGCCTGCGCGTCCCATGATGATGCCGTAGGTCGGGAAGTCAGGTCCCTTGATATGCTCCATAATCTCGTCAAGAGTTGCGTCGGGATTATCGATAAGACAGCACATTCCGTCAATAACCTCTTTAAGGTTGTGAGGAGGAATATTGGTTGCCATGCCGACAGCAATACCCATAGAACCGTTAACAAGAATATTCGGGAAACGTGACGGAAGAACCGTGGGTTCTTTAAGTCTGTCATCGTAGTTGGTTGTAAAATCAATTGTATCCTTATCGATATCGGTCAGCATTTTAAGAGCCATTTTGCTCATTCGCGACTCTGTGTATCGGTAAGCGGCAGGCGGGTCGCCGTCGACTGAACCGAAGTTGCCGTGACCGTCAACAAGCATATATCTCATTGAGAAATTCTGCGCAAGACGTACCATTGCGTCGTAAACGGAAGCGTCACCGTGGGGATGATAGCGTCCGAGAACCGAACCGACTGTGTCGGCGCATTTACGGTATGCCTTGTCGGGAGTCAGATTGTTCTCATACATCGTGTAGAGAATACGGCGGTGAACGGGCTTGAGTCCGTCACGGACATCGGGAAGCGCACGGGAAACGATAACCGACATTGAATAGTCAAGGAACGCCTTGCGGACTTCCTTGTTGATGTCAATATTATAAATCTTTGTGTCCTGCAGATTGGAGACGAAA
>JAZUDP010000002.1:0-13829 GCA_045639705.1 Acutalibacteraceae bacterium | reverse complement strand
ATGTTCACGCCGTCAGCCTTTGCTTTTCTGATAGGCTCAACGCTCTCTTTGCACGAAATGTGGCAGACATGATAAGCGCAGCCCGTTTCCTTTGCAAGGCGGATATCGCGCTCAATGGGCATCCATTCGCTTTCGGAGCAGATTCCGCGGTGACCGTGAGTCCTTGCGTATTCGCCGTCGTGGATGTATCCGCCGTGAAGCAGTGAATTATCCTCGCAGTGAGCAACGATGATTTTGCCGAGCGATTTTGCCTTAAGCATTGCCTGACGCATAGTTTCTTCATTCTGAACGCCCTTGCCGTCATCGGAAAAGGCTATTGCGTTCTCAGCCATGCCGTCCATGTCGGAAAGCCTTTCGCCGTTCTGACCTACTGTGATTGAGCCGTAGGGATAAACTTTGATTACAGCGTCCTTTTCGATTATTTTCAGCTGTTCGCCGAGGTTTTCAACACTGTCGGGTACGGGACTGAGGTTCGGCATTGTGCATACGGCGGTGTATCCGCCGTGAGCTGCAGCCGCAGAGCCTGTCAGAATTGTTTCTTTATAAGAAAAACCCGGCTCGCGAAAATGAACATGCACATCGCAGAAGCCGGGAAAAATATAATATTGAGCGTCGGAAGCGTCAGCAATAAGCGACAGGTCAGCCTTGGGGCTGAACTGAGGGAATGCTTTTGTTTTCATAACCTTAATGCTGCTCATAAAAAACTCCTTAAAAAATGAAGCCCTGCCAACCGGGCAAGGCTTAAATCGCAACTGAACGCAGATGCACGCAATGCACCTGTCCGTATTTAATCTTGCCGATATCTCTGTATCGAATTTAAAGATTTTCTACAGAAAATTATATCATAAAACGCGGATTTGTCAATCCAAAATTACCGTCTGTTTTTCTGCGGAATTTGTGCAATTAGTATGGCTGCAAACATAATTGCGCAACCGATATATTCGGGAACGGCCATTCTTTCGTGCGGCGGAAGAATGAAGGCAAAAATAACGGAAAAGACGGATTCAAGGCACAGAAGCATTGAGGCGAGCGCAGGCTCGGTTTTCTTCTGACCGATAATCTGAAACGTGAACGCGACAGCCGAACTCATAACGCCCGCGTAGAGAATATTCGGAGCGGCGGAAAGAATGCCGTTCATATCGGGCTTTTCGAACAGGAGCATAAGTATCAGCGAAAGAACGCCTGCGACAACAAACTGTCCGCAGGAAAGCTCGATGCTGTCCACATCGGCAAAGCTGTCGATAACAAGAATATGAAACGCGAAGGCAATAGCACAGAGAATTGTCAGAATTTCGCCGATACCGAGGGAAAAGCCGCCGCTTTTGCCGCCCATACAAATAAGATACATGCCGCAGACGCCGAGTGCAACGCCTATCCATACGGTGAACGGAGGACGCTTTTTCAGAAACAGACCGAATACGGGAACAAGCAGCATATAAAGTGCGGTAAGAAATCCGACCTTGCCCGCTTCGATAAAATTGAAGGCGTACTGCTGAAGATTAAGTCCGACAAAAAGGCACAGACCGACGCAGACAATGCCTTTTAACGTTCTTTTGTTTTTTTGCTTTTTTTCTTCATCCGTCAGAGCGGCGGGATGTTTTTTTCTGTTGTAAATTATAACAGGAAACAGGGTAATCGCCGCAAGGAAAAGACGGATTGCCGTAAACGTGAAGGCGCCGACATAATCCATTCCCGACTTCTGCGCAACGAAGGAAAGTCCCCATATCATAGCCGCCGATACAAGAATCAGCGGTCCCGCGATTTTACTGTTTTTCTTAGCCATGTTTTCACACTCCCGACTCACGTTATTATAAGTGCAGTTATGCCAAATGTCAAATATTATTCATTGATTTATTTCAATAATATGGTATAATAAAAAATAAGGAGATGTTTATATGGCTAACTGTAATGTTATATCTCACCGCGGTTCAAACAGAATAGCGCCGCAGAACACACTGCCTGCATTCAGACAGTCGATTTTATATAAGGCGGACGGATTCGAAACCGATGTTCATCTGAGCGCCGACGGAATACCTGTAATCTGCCACAACTACGAGGTTGACGAAACCTCCGACGGCAGCGGCGAAATCACATCAATCATGCTTGAGGACCTTAAGGAAATGGATTTCGGAAAGTATTTCCATCCTTCGTACAAAGGAACAAGAATTCCGACTCTTGAGGAATTTCTTTCGCTGTGCGAGAAGGCAAACCTTAAAATTCTCAATATTGAGATTAAGCCGCCGAAGAATCATATGTACGATGTTGTTGAAAAGACTCTTGAAGCGGTTAAAGCGCACGGTCTTTACGATAAGCTGATTATTTCAAGCTTCGACCCTGACGCTCTGCTTGCGGCAAAGGCCTCCGATGTTACCTGTAAAACAGCGTTTCTCTATTGTCCTAACAGGTTTTCATCAATAAAATATTTCTGGGAAGCCGTTGAATTCGCGAAGGACATTTATGCTGATGCGCTTCATCCGCACAAGGCGTACATATCAAAGAAATATGTTGACGCGGCTCATGAGGCGGGTCTTATGGTTAACCCGTGGACAATCAACACCGAAAGGGAAATCAGACATTGCCTTGACTGCGGTGTTGACAGCGTTATCACTGATGTGCCGGGCTTTGCACGAAAAATAATAGATGAATATAACAGATAAAAATTAAGGGGCTGCATTCAGTGCAGTCCCTTAAAGCTTTAATATACAAATTTCGGAATATCGGTAAACTTCTCAGCCTTATAATCGTATTTTTCAACATTTCCGAAGCCGAATTCCGCAAAGATAAACGGTACGCCCGCGCCGTAAGCCGCGTCGGCGTCGCCCTGCGTGTCGCCTATATAGATTGAATTTTCAAAGCCGTTGCGTTTCATGACGGCTTTTATGTTTTCACTTTTCGGAACGCATTCCCTGCCTGCCCACTGAAAATCGCAGAAATACTTTTCGAGCTTATGATAACCGAGGAATGTTTCGATGTAACCGGGCTGACAGTTGCTGACGATGTAAAGCTTAAAGTCCTTTGACAGCCTTTCAAGCGTTTTGACCGTACCGTCAAAGAGAACACCGCCGTGCTGAGCGAGAAGCTCGTTGCAGAGTCTGCTTGCCTTGCCGAAAAATGAGTGCTTGTCTTCGTCGGACATATCGGGATAGAGCTTTGTCATAAGGTCGATTTCGTTAAGACCCATTACGCCCGCCATGTCGTTTTCGTCGGGCTTATATACATTATATTCAGGTGCGACAATATCCCACGCTTCCGTAACTGCGGGTACGGAACTCCAGAGCGTTCCGTCAAGGTCAAAGCCGATGCTGTCAAATTTCATTTAAATCACTCCAGTTCCCGAAAATAATACTACAATATATTTTTGTTGTCAAGTAACAGTAAAACGCTTAATTTTTTATTAAGTTTTTGTTTACTTTTATTTCAGTTTATGTTAAAATATCATTGTTTATTTGAAAAGGAGTGAAAAAACTATGAAATTTAATCTTGAATTATTAGTTTTTATCATCTATCTGCTTTTCATGCTCGGAATAGGTATTTTCTTCTTTGTCAAGAATAAGAACGGCGGAGAAAAGTCCTATTTCCTCGGCGGCAGACAGATGGGTCCGTGGGTAACTGCTCTTTCGGCAGGTGCATCGGATATGAGCGCATGGGTTCTTATGGGTCTTCCCACATCAATTTATGCGGCCGGTCTCGGACAGATATGGATTCCCGTAGGACTTGCAATCGGTTATACAATCAGCTGGCTGCTCGAAGCACCCAGACTCCGCAAGTTCTCAATCGTCGCAAACGACTCAATCACAATTCCGCAGTATCTTACAAACCGTTTCCTTTCAAAGTCAAAGGCACTTCAGATTATCTGTGCTGTAGTTTTCCTTGTGGCTTATACGGTTTACGCCGCTTCAAGCGTTAAGGCGTGCGGTACGCTGTTCCATAAGGTTATCGGCATTGACACTCAGCTTGCAATGTATATTGCCGCTGTTGTTATTGTCAGCTACACCTTCCTCGGCGGTTTCTCCGCAGTTTGCTGGACAGACTTCTTCCAGGGCATGCTTATTCTCGGCGCAATGCTTCTTGCTCCCATCTTTGCGGCAGGTATGGTTGATTTCTCAACAACATCTGTTATCGCACAGGAAACAGAAAACTTCTGGAATCCGATTTCCAACTGGAAGGATATCGCTTCGGGCCTCGGCTGGGGTCTCGGATATTTCGGTATGCCTCATATCATTATCCGCTTTATGTCCCTCAAGTCGCAGAAGGAGCTTAAGAAATCCGCTAAAATCGGTATTTCATGGACGGTTATCATCGTTATCTTTGCGGCTCTTATCGGTATCGTAGGCCGTATGTTCCTCGGTCTTGACGAGGGCGTTGTTGCTGATTCAACAGTATTTATCAACATGGTTCGCAAGATTTTCCCGGCACTTATTTCCGGTATTCTTCTTTCCGCTGTTCTTGCGGCTTCCATGAGTACTGCGGACAGCCAGCTTCTTGCTGCATCCTCAGCATTCGCAAGCGATGTTTACAAGCCTGTTATCCGTAAGGACAAGGCAAGCGAAAAGGAAATGATGTGGGCAGGACGAATCGTTGTTCTTGTAATTGCAGTATTCGCTCTTGTTATCGCATCCAATCCCAACTCGGGTACAATCATGGACCTTGTTGAAAACGCATGGGGCGTATTCGGCGCAGCCTTCGGTCCCGCAATCATGCTCAGCCTCTTCTGGAAGCGCTACAATTTCCAGGGTGCGGTTGCAGGTATCATCGCAGGTGCGGCTGCCGATATCGGCTGGCTTGTTCTCTTCAACATGAAGGGTACAACAATTCTTGCAGAGCCTATGGGTCTTTATGAAATCATCCCCGGCTTCGCAATCGGTCTTATTGCAGGCATAGTTGTTACACTCATCACAAAGGCTCCCGGCAAGGATGTTGAAAAGCTCTTTGATGACGCTATGAACTATGACGAGGATGCAGAGTATGCGGCAATCAAGGCTGCTGAAAAGGCTGCAAAATAAAATCAGTTAATAATAAAAACCGCTGAGAAATCGGCGGTTTTTTTCATATAATATTCACAGTAAGTTTACTTGACTTGACTTTGTCAAAGTTGTAAAATTGTACCGAAAGGGCGGTGAGCTTATGGAGCAGTATAATGTAACGGGTATGAGCTGTGCGGCATGCAGCGCAAGAGTCGAAAAGGCTGTCAGTGCCGTTGACGGCGTTACGGCATGTTCCGTAAGTCTGCTCACAAATTCGATGGGCGTTGAGGGTACGGCCTCAGCCGGAAGCGTCATTGCCGCTGTAAGAAACGCAGGCTATGACGCAAGCCTTAAGGGTACGGAAAATGTTGTAAAAGCTGACGGGGCAATGCTTGAGGATACTCAGACTCCGAAGCTTAAAAGGCGTCTGCTTCTGTCGCTCGGCTTTCTTATTGTGCTGATGTATTTCTCAATGGGACATACGATGTGGGGCTTTCCCGTGCCGGCATTTCTTGAAAACAGTCCCGTCGCACTCGGACTGATTCAGCTGATTTTTTCGGCGGCTGTAATGATTATAAATCAGAAATTCTTCATTTCGGGCTTTAAGGGAATTGTTCACCGCGCTCCGAATATGGATACGCTTGTCGCTCTCGGTTCGTCCGCGTCGTTTATTTACAGCACGGCGGAGATTTTCATTATGACTGTAACGGGCAGAAATCTTCTGCATGAGCTTTATTTCGAGTCGGCGGCAATGATTCTTGCGCTGATTACCGTAGGCAAAATGCTTGAGTCACGTTCAAAGGGTAAAACGACCGACGCACTGAAATCGCTTATGCGGCTGAGTCCCGATACGGCTGTTGTTGAAAGAAACGGAGCTGAGACGGAGATTCCGGTTGAACAGGTTGTCACAGGCGATATTTTTACTGTTAAGGCGGGACAGAGGTTTGCCGTTGACGGTTATGTTTCGGAGGGCGGCTGTTCGGTTGACGAATCAAGCATGACGGGCGAGAGTCTTCCCGTTGACAAGACGGTAAATGACAGTGTTTTTGCGGGAACGGTATGCACATCGGGCTATGTCAGATGCACAGCCACGCGGACGGGCGAAAATACCGCGCTTTCAAAAATAATTAAAACTGTCAGCGACGCCGCGGCGACAAAGGCACCGATTGCCAAAATTGCGGACAGAGTTTCGGGCGTGTTTGTTCCTGTTGTTATCGGTATTGCGGCTGTGACCGCCGTTATATGGCTGATTGCCGGAAGGTCTGTCGGTTTCAGTCTTGCAAGAGCTGTTTCGGTGCTTGTTATCAGCTGTCCGTGCGCTCTCGGACTTGCGACGCCCGTTGCGATTATGGTCGGGAACGGCGTCGGCGCAAAGAACGGCATACTTTTTAAAACGGCTGTTTCACTTGAGCATGCAGGCAGAGTAAGCACTGTGATTCTTGATAAAACAGGAACGGTAACAGAGGGCAGACCCGTCGTTACGGACATTATTCCGTTCGACGGCGTTAGTGAAAATGAACTGCTTTCGCTTGCCTTTTCTCTTGAATATAAAAGCGACCATCCGCTTGCAAGGGCTGTAGTCGATAAGGCCGAAGAGCTGAAAGCGGAAAAATCCGAGGCGCTCGAATATGTAACTCATTCGGGCAGCGGAGTTTCGGCGTTTATTGACAGAAAGCTTGCGGCGGGCGGAAAGCTTGAATTTATAAAACAGTTTACCGATGATACGGACAGGCTTTACGAAAGCGCAAAAGCTCTTGCCGAAAGCGGGAAAACGCCGCTGTGGTTCGTTTCTGACGGCTCTCTGCTCGGAATAATCGCCGTCGCCGATTTTATCAGGGCTGACAGCGCACAAGCTGTGAGCGAGCTTAAAGGCATGGGAATCAGAGTTGTAATGCTGACGGGCGATAATGAAATGACAGCCCGTGCCATAGGCAGACAGGCGGGAATTGACGAGGTTATTGCAGGAGTGCTTCCCGACGGCAAGGAAGCTGTTGTCCGTGATATCCGGAAGCACGGCACAGTCGCCATGGTCGGCGACGGAATCAACGACGCTCCCGCCTTAACAAGAGCGGATATCGGAATCGCTGTCGGAGCCGGTGCCGATGTTGCCGTTGATTCTGCCGATATTGTGCTTATGAAAAGCAGGCTGACCGATGTTTCGGCGGCTGTAAGGCTAAGCAGGGCAACTCTTAAAAATATAAAGGAAAACCTATTCTGGGCGTTCTTCTACAATGCCGTGTGCATTCCCGTTGCGGCAGGCGCGCTTATTCCGACATTCGGAATTGAGCTTAATCCCATGCTTGCGGCGGCTGCGATGAGTCTTTCAAGCTTCTGTGTTGTTTCGAATGCTCTGCGGCTGAATCTTGTTGATATTCACAGTACAAAACATGATAAAATATTTAAGCAAAAGGAGAAAAAGACAATGGAAAAAACTGTTAAAATCGAAGGTATGATGTGTCCTCACTGCGAGGCAAGGGTTAAGCAGGTGCTTGAGGCCCTGCCGCAGGTTGACGAAGCGATTCCGAGCCATGAGAGCGGAACGGCGGTTATTAAGCTCAACGCAGAGCTTGCCGACAGCGAAATCAAGGCTGTTATTGAGGCTCAGGGATATAAGGTCCTCTGATTGAACTGAATATAAAATTAAGCACTGCTTTTTACGGCAGTGCTTATATTTTTAGATTTCTATGAAATTTTTACGCTGCAAGGGGAGTTCTGTTCTGTTTCTTTGAAGTAAGGTACTGAACAACTGTGATTGCCGCAATAACACCGAGACCGACAAGGTCGGATACCGTACCGGGAATCATCATGCCGATACCGCCTGCCGCAAGAAGAATTCTGAAAGGAACAGGAATCTTTTTGAACAGATGACCGTTGAGAGCGGCCGCGACGCCGAAGAGACCGACGAGTGCGCTGCCCGCAATCTGAAGTACCTCGTACCAGTGTTCAACGCCCTCAAAGAGCATTGCGGGGCTGTATGCGAAGATATACGGAACGATGAACGCCGCAATAGCAAGCTTTGTTGCATTGACGCCTGTCTTCATCGGGTTGGATTTTGCAATAGCCGAGCCTGCGTATGCCGCAAGAGCAACGGGCGGTGTGATGTCCGCAACAATGCCGAAATAGAATACGAAGAAGTGAGCGGCAACTGCGGGGAAGCCAAGCTTGATAAGAATCGGTGCGCAGGTAGCTGCCATGATGCAGTAGTTTGCCGTTGTGGGAACGCCCATACCGAGGATGATGCAGCAAATCATTGTAAGTGCAAGACCGATGATTGTTGCGTTGCCGGCAACCTTGACGATTGCGCCGATAAGGATTGAAGCAAGACCTGTTGCTGTGATACAGCCTGCGATGATACCTGCCATTGCACATGCAACTGCAACGGTGATAGCGCCTTTACCGCCGGCAACGAGAGCGTCAACCGCGACAAAGAATGATTTCTTAAGTGTTGCTGAAACAGCCTTGCCGATGCTTTCGCCTGCTTCTCTCTCTGTTATTGCGGTAATGAGGAAATTGATAAATCCGATTACAAGAGCGACAACAATTGAAATAGCCGCTGAATAAGCCATTGTTCTTGCGCCTGTTGCAACAAGAGCAACAAGAACGACAAGAGGAATAACAAGGTAGAAATTCTTAAGCAGATAGCCCCACTTGGGAAGCTCGCTTCTTGAAATACCCTTAAGTCCGAGCTTCTTTGCCTCAAGGTGAACCGCGATGAATATGCCTGTGAAATAGAGAACCGCGGGAAGAATAGCTTTGACTGCAACTGAAGCGTAGGGGAGACCCATGTATTCAGCCATAAGGAAGGCCGCCGCACCCATGATGGGAGGCATAATCTGACCGCCTGTTGACGCCGCCGCCTCAACAGCGCCCGCGAATTCGGGCTTGTAGCCTGTTTTCTTCATCATCGGGATTGTAACTGAACCCGTGGTAACAGTGTTGCCGACAGACGAACCCGATACCATGCCGCAGAGAGCAGATGAAATAACGGCAACCTTTGCGGGACCGCCGCTTGACCAGCCTGCAAGACGGTTGGCAAAGTCGATGAAGAAGTTTGCGATACCTGTTCTTTCAAGAAACGCGCCGAAGATAATGAACAGGACAATGTAGGTGTAGCAGACATTTATGGGAGTACCGATAACGCCGTTTGTTGTATAGAACAGCGTGTAAATAATGCTCTTTAACGCCTGATACAGCTCGGAATAGTTAATGAAAATCTTGTTGTAGAACGTGTAAATCAGCAGTGCGCCCGCAACGCAGAGAATCGGAACACCGACACAGCGGCGGCACAGCTCAACAAGACAGATAATGCCGAGAACACCTATTACAACATGAATCGGCTCAATACGGGTGGAAAGCTTGACGATGGTAAGGGCATTTGCGGCAAAATAGAAGAAGCTGCCCGAACCGATAACCATAAGCAGAATGTCGTACCACGGCATTGAGTTGACTTTAACTTTCTTTTTGTTTGCGGGATAAGTGATGTAACCGATGAGAATGATGAATGCGAGGAAAAGTGACAGCTTAATCTGAGGAAGCGTCTTTGAGAAAAGCGTCATGAAAATACAGTAGAGCGCAAAGACTGCGGTTATAACGTTGATAACCGTCTTGGGTACGCCGTTCCATATTCTTGTGTTGGACTCACGGTCATACTTTCGCATGACTTCGTCAAGGTCCTGCTCCATGCTTGCGTTTTCGTTTGCAATCTCAGGCTCGGTCACGGCCTCTTTTTTCTTTTTCAAAGGAAGTCACTCCTTTCTTGGATTAAATAAAACTACGGCAGTTTTTAAGCTGCCGTAGTAAAGATTAATTTACAGCTTTATAATTTCTTATTTTGTGGGAACTGTAACGCCTTTTTCTGCGAAGTACTTAGCAGCGCCTGCATGGTAGGGAACAGATTTGATTGATGTTGCGAAATCAACGCTGAGTTCCTTATACTTTGCATGTGCTTCTGCCTGAGACTCTGCATTCTCAAAGAGATCCTTAACGAATGCGTAAACATCGTCTTCTGCTACATCGTCCTTAGCAAGGATAACAGCGCCGACGCCGACTGTCTTAACATCTTCAGCTGTGCCGTATGTATCCTTTGAAATTGTGTAAGGTGTGTAGTAGGGAGACTTCTCGATAAGAGCGTTGATATGCTCGTCATCAAGAGATACAAGATAAACTTCCTTTGTTGTTGCAAGGTCTGTGATAGCTGTTGTGGGAGCGCCTGCAACTACGAATGCTGCGTCGATTGTGCCGTTCTTGATAGCGTCTGCGCTGTCGCCGAAGCCCTGATATGTGGGCTTGATGTCAGCCTCTGTAAGGCCGTAAGCACCGAGGATATCCATAGCGTTGAAGTATGTGCCTGAGCCTGCGTCGCCGACAGAAACGTTCTTGCCCTTAAGGTCTGCAACTGTCTTGATTTCGGGGTTGCATGTAACGATCTGAACCTGCTCGATGTAGAGAGCTGCTACTGTTGAGAAGCAGTCAACCTTGCCTGTCTCGGCGAAGAGGTTTGTTCCCTCATAAGCATAGGTCATAACGTCTGACTGGCAGAAACCGAGTTCGGCATTGCCGTCCTGGATTTCCTGAATGTTTGCCTGTGAGCCGCCGCTTGTGCTGGCAACAACCTTAACGCCTGCTTCGCTTGTAGCGTGCTGAGCGATAACTGAACCGAAGCCGTAGTATGTGCCTGATTCACCGCCGGTTACGAAGCGGAGGTTAGCAGCCTTCTGCTCGTCGCCTGTTGTCTCTTTGCCGCAGGCTGCAAATGCGAATACAAGTGCAACTGCAAGGATAGCCGCGAGAATTCTTCTCATTTTTTTCATAGAAAATCTTCCTTTCAATTAATATGGAATTACATTCCAATTAATCGTATTATAATTGAAAATAATACTTTAGTCAAGTAAAATCATTTAATTTTATTCAGAATTTGACAGTTTTATGGCTTTTTATCGGGTTTTTACGCAAAAATTTAAAATATTAACGAAATATCTGTATTAAGAATATTCGCTGTTGTGGAGAAATGTATAAATAAGACAAAACAATTAAAATGACTAAACCGTCAACTTTGATATTGAAAGATGAAAAATTTGGTGGTATAATCCATTTATAACTTTTATTGAGGTGATTTCAGTGAAAAAAGTTCTTTCGGTAATTCTTGCTCTTGTTATGACGCTTACTGTCTGCGTGCAGGCGTTCGCCGTCAATCCCCGTGACAGAGAGGAATTCTATCCTATTATTATTGTAGCGGGCTACGGCTCCTCAAGCATGTATGCGGTCAACGAGGACGGCTCGCAGTCGCATGTATGGGGCATTGAGGCCGATAAAATAATCAAGCGTGTTTTTGCCCGTATAGCAGAGCTTGCAATCGGTCTCGGAAAGCTTACTCTCGGCGACGCAAAATATGTATCGGATATTGTCGGTGAGGAATTTGAAGTAATGTTTGAGAATCTCCGCTGCAATCCCGACGGAACAAGCGTTCACGATGTACGCAAGTACTGCAACACTGCCGAAGATTCAAACTACACCTATCTTTATGAAAATATGGACGGTCAGTTCACCTTCGAGCCTGAAATCATGGCTATGTACGGCAGCTATATCGGCGACGACTGGATGGATTACATCTTTAATTTCAACACAGATTTCCGTCAGAGCGTTACCGACTGCGCGGCTGACCTCGATAAATATATCGACGATGTTCTTGAATACACGGGCGCGGATAAGGTTAATCTTTACTGCGTAAGCCACGGCGGACAGGTTGCCGCAACATACCTCAATCTTTACGGCAGGGAAGATGCCGACAAGATAAACAACGCGCTTCTTACCATTCCCGCAATCGGCGGCGCGGGCATTGCCTACGATTTCTTCTCAAGAGATTTCGGCTTCCAGGAGGAGAGCCTTCTTAAGTTCATCGAAAACGGCATGATGTGGGAAACAGATATTCATTGGCTCTTCGCCGAGGAAAACCTCGATTTCCTTGACGCTCTTCTTACTTATCTTGTCCCTTATTTCAACGATATTATGGGCTACTGGGGCAGCATGTGGGATTTCATTCCCGCTGAGTTCTACGAGGATATGAAGAACGAATATCTTGACCCCGTTAAGTGTAAGGACCTTATCGCAAAGGCCGACTACTTCCATTATGAGGTTTATCCCGACATGTGGACAAAGCTTCAGGAGTGCATTGACAGCGGCATTAATGTTTACATCATTGCAGGCTGCGGCACAAACGATATCGCGGGCGTTAACCTCAATTCAGACTCCATTATTCCCACCGAATCTTCAACAGGCGCAACCTGTGCCGAGTTCGGCAAGCGCTTCAGCGACGGTTACGAGCCGCTCTGCACTCAGTGTAAGGACAGGACTCACAACCATGTTTCTCCCGACATGGAAATTGACGCTTCAACGGCTTATCTTCCCGAGCAGACATGGTACATTGACGGACTTTATCACGGCATGACCCTTAAGAGCGACTACGGCGAGGCGCTTATCACAGAGCTTATGTTCAACGATGAGCTTGTTGACATTTACACCTATGAGGAATTCCCGCAGTTCCACGCGGACACAAACCGCTGTCAGTCGGTTACCGCAAGCTTCAACAACAGCGTTGAGGGATACGTTTCATCAGAGGACAATGCTCTTGTTATTGAAAACTGCTCAAAGAAATATAACATGAGAATAGTTTCGGTTTCCTGCGACGGCATGGACCTTAAATTTGACAGGCCGTTCATGAAAAAAATCAAGCCGGGCGAAAAGATTGAAATCGCTTTCACAGGGGATATTCCCGAGGTAAGCAGAGTCCTTACTCACGTTACCGTTAACTATATTCAGTTCGGTTCGGTAACTCCGTGCGGTTCAAGAACACTGAATTTCACAATCAACAACGGCGCAAAGGCAGACTTTGATTCGTCGGCTCCCGAAATCAGCAACGAGCTTCAGAACGACAGCTTCCTTACATTCCTTCTTAAAATTATCCCGTCGAACGCGGTCGATAAATTGGTTGCCATGTATTATAACGCGATTAAGGCAATATTCGCAAACATTAAGAAATAACTGAAGGTGTTATATAATGAAAAGCAATCTTACAAGAGAAGAGGCATTTGAGCTTCTGAAAAAATATAACAGCGAAAGCTTTCATATTCAGCATGCCGTCACGGTTGAAGGCGTAATGGGCCGGTATGCCGAAGCACTCGGTTACGGTGAAGATAAGGAATACTGGAGCATCGTCGGTCTTCTGCACGATATCGATTTTGAAATGTATCCCGACGAGCATTGCAAGAAGGCTCCGGAGCTTCTTAAGGAGGGCGGAGTCGGTGACGATATGATTCACGCCGTCTGCTCCCACGCTTACGGAATCCGTGTTGATGTAAAACCGGAGCATGAAATGGAAAAGGTGCTTTTCGCGGCTGACGAGCTTACGGGACTTATCTGGGCGGCTGCGCTCATGCGTCCGTCAAAGAGTACACAGGACATGGAGCTTAAGAGTCTGAAAAAGAAGTTCAAAGATAAGAAATTCGCGGCAGGCTGCTCACGCGATGTAATACAGAACGGCGCCGATATGCTCGGCTGGACGCTTGACGAGCTGCTTGAGAAAACTCTTGAGGCAATGAAGGCAACGGAGGAATATGTTGCGAAGCAGATGGAAACTCTGTAAATCCCTGTCGAAAACTTTTTGAAATAATTCAGAAAACCTCTTGACAAACCGAGAGTGTTGTTATATAATAGCTAAGCGCTCTGAAGGAGAGTGCTTAATATCGCGGAGTAGAGCAGTTTGGTAGCTCATCGGGCTCATAACCCGAAGGTCGTAGGTTCAAATCCTGCCTCCGCAACCAAATTAGCACCCCTATTTTGATACAATCGAAGTAGGGGTGCATTATTATA
>JAZUDP010000001.1:0-12985 GCA_045639705.1 Acutalibacteraceae bacterium | reverse complement strand
GGGGCAACTTGTCTTCCTAAGACCGCTTGGCCTCCGACTTTGCGAAGGTATACGGACTTCGCAACTGTATGTCAAGCGAGCTGCTTGAGTTTGATGACGGCAGCTTCGGTCTTGCGCAGAACCTTGAGACGGAAACCGTTTCTGTTGCAATCCTTTCCAACAAAGAGGGAATCAAGGAAGGCTCAACCGTAAAGAGAACGGGCAGAGTTCTTTCCGTTCCCGTCGGTGAAGCACTCCTCGGCAGAGTTGTAAACGCGCTGGGCGAGCCTATTGACGGCAAAGGTCCCGCAGACTGTAAGGCAACTCATCCGATTGAGTCGGAAGCGCCCGGCATAATCAAGCGTCAGAGCGTTAACCGTCCTCTTCAGACCGGTATCAAGGCCATCGACAGCATGATTCCCATCGGACGCGGTCAGCGTGAGCTTATCATCGGCGACCGTCAGACAGGTAAAACAGAAATCGTTACCGATACAATCATCAATCAGAAGAACGAGAATGTTATCTGTATTTATGTTGCAATCGGTCAGAAGAATACATCCGTTGTTCAGCTTGCCAACATGCTTCAGCAGGCAGGCGCAATGGAATATACAATTATCGTTTCGGCTTCCGCCTCCGAATCCGCTCCGCTGCAGTATATCGCACCCTATTCGGGCTGTGCAATGGCAGAGTATTTCAGAGAGCAGGGCAGGGATGTCCTTATCATATACGACGATTTAAGCAAGCATGCGGTTGCTTACCGCGCACTGTCTCTGCTTATCCGCCGTCCGCCCGGACGTGAGGCTTATCCCGGAGATGTTTTCTACCTTCATTCAAGACTTCTCGAACGCTCGGCATGCGTTGCGCCTGAGTACGGCGGAGGTACAATTACAGCTCTTCCGCTTATTGAAACACAGGCGGGCGATGTTTCAGCTTACATCCCGACCAATGTTATTTCAATTACAGACGGTCAGATTTTCCTCGAAACAGAGTTTTTCCATTCGGGTATCATGCCTGCTATCAACCCCGGTATTTCCGTCAGCCGTGTCGGCGGTTCGGCACAGCTCAAGGCTATGAAGAAGGTATCGGGCGAGCTTAAGCTCCTCTACTCGCAGTACCGTGAGCTGAAAGCGTTTGCACAGTTCGGCAGCGACCTTGACGCGGATACAAAGAAGCGTCTTGCAATGGGTGAAAGAATTGTTGAGGTTCTCAAGCAGGACAGAAACTCTCCCGTGCGCGTAGGCAATCAGGTTGCTATTATATATGCTGTAACAAAGGGCTTCCTTGAGAGCGTTCCCGTTGACAGGGTTAAGGAATACGAGACCGACCTCTATGCTCTTATGGAAAACAAGTATGAAGACCTGCTTATCCGTTTTGAGTCGGGATACTATGAGCCTGAGGATATCGAAAAGCTTGAAACCGCACTTAAAGAAATGCAGAGGTGACGGTTGTGGGAGCAGATACAAAAGCACTCAGAAACAGAATTAAGAGCGTCGATTCCACTCTGCATCTTACAAAGGCAATGGGACTTGTTGCTTCCTCAAAAATCAGAGGAGCAACGGCGGCAATGCTTAAAAGCCGTGAATATTCCGAGGCGGTAACCAAAATCATTGAAACTGTTTCTTCAAGCCGTGAATGCGAAAAAAGCCCGTATATGGCAAGACGCGACGGCGGAAGAACAAAAATCGTAATAGTAGCAGGCGACAGGGGACTTGCGGGCGGATACAATGCCAATATTTTCCGCGAAGCTGCAAAATATCCCGATGCTGAATTTGTCCCGATAGGAAAACGCGCATGCGAGCGCTTCGGCGCTGATGTCAATTCATCCGAAAAATTCAGCGGCACAGAGGCATATGCCTTTGCAAAGAAGCTCTGCGAGGAGTTCTGTGCGGGTGATTATGACCGACTCGGTATAATCAGCACAAAATATGTTTCAATGATGAAGCAGGACGCGGTTACCGAATGGATTCTTCCGCTTGAAAAAACAGAACCGAAAAGCGAGGCAAGCATTCTTTTTGAGCCGGACGAGCGCTATATTTTTGACGCGGCCGTTCCCGAATATGTAACGGGCGTTATTATGGGCGCTGTCAGGGAAAGCTATACCTGCGAGGTTGTCGCACGGAGAATGGCGATGGATTCGGCAGGCAAGAATGCCCAGACAATGATTGACGACCTGCAGCTTCAGTATAACAGAGCGCGTCAGGGCGCAATTACCCAGGAAATCACGGAAATTATTGCAGGCAGCGGCGCATAAGCTTACGCTGCATAAAGATAACACAAATCACGAAAAATTGGAGTGATAAATTTGGCAAATCATATCGGCACAGTTGCACAGGTCATGGGTCCTGTTGTTGACGTGCGTTTTGAGGAAGGCGAGCTTCCTGCCATATACAATGCGCTTACAATGCCCGTCGGCGAAAGAACGCTGACAGTTGAGGTTGCACAGCATATCGGCGACAATACCGCGCGCTGTATTGCAATGGCCTCAACAGACGGACTTAAGCGCGGAACACCCGCAACAGATACACAGAAGACAATTACTGTTCCCGTCGGCAAGCAGACTCTCGGCAGAATTTTCAATGTTCTCGGCGAGGTTGTTGACGACGGAGAGGATGTTAAGGACTGCGAACGCTGGAACATTCACCGTCCCGCTCCCGCGTATGACGAGCTTGCAACATCGACAGAGATACTTGAAACAGGTATCAAGGTTGTTGACCTTCTCTGCCCGTATTCTAAGGGCGGTAAGGTTGGTCTTTTCGGCGGCGCAGGCGTCGGCAAGACAGTTCTTATCATGGAGCTTATCAACAATATTGCTACCGAACACGGCGGCATTTCCGTATTTACGGGCGTCGGCGAGCGTACCCGTGAGGGTAACGACCTGTACAACGAAATGAAGGAATCCGGCGTTATCAAAAACACCGCTCTCATGTACGGTCAGATGAATGAGCCCCCGGGAGCAAGAATGAGAGTAGGTCTTTCGGGACTTACAATGGCGGAGTATTTCCGTGATCAGGAGGGACAGGATGTTCTTCTCTTCATTGATAATATTTTCCGTTTCACACAGGCAGGTTCAGAGGTTTCTGCGCTTCTCGGCCGTATGCCGTCAGCTGTTGGTTATCAGCCTACGCTTGCAACGGAAATGGGTACACTGCAGGAAAGAATCACATCAACAAAGCGCGGCTCCATCACATCGGTTCAGGCTGTTTATGTTCCTGCCGATGACCTTACAGACCCCGCTCCCGCAACAACATTTGCTCACCTTGACGCAACAACGGTTCTTTCAAGAAGCATAGCCTCTCAGGGTATTTATCCCGCTGTTGACCCGCTTGAGTCAACAAGCCGTATCCTTTCCGCGGATATTCTCGGTCAGGAGCATTACGATGTTGCAAAAGAGGTTCAGCGTATTCTTCAGCGATACAACGAGCTTATGGATATTATCGCAATCATGGGTATGGACGAGCTTTCAGACGAGGATAAGCTGCTTGTTTCCCGTGCGAGAAAGATTCAGCGTTTCCTCTCTCAGCCGCTTCACGTTTCGGAGAAGTTCAACGGTTTCGCAGGTGTTTATGTTCCCCTTTCGGAAACAGTACGCGGCTTTAAGGAAATCATCGAGGGCAAGCATGACGACCTGCCCGAATCGGCGTCTCTTTATGTCGGCACAATCGACGAGGCTGTTGAAAAGGCAAAGAAGGTATAATTATGAGTACGTTTTTGCTTAACATTACCTCGCCCGAGGGCAGAATGTTTTCGGATGAGGTCGAAATGCTGACAGTCAGAGGCGTTGAGGGCGACCTTGCGATTCTCGCCGGACACATACCTTTTGTTACAACGCTGAAGCCCTGTGACTGCAAGGTTGTACTCGGTGACGGAAGCGAAAAAATCGGAACCGCCGACGGCGGAATACTTACAGTTTCATCCGAGCAGACAACGCTTCTTTCAGGAAGCTTTCAATGGAAATAAAAAATTAACGGACGCTTTTCAGCGTCCGTTTTTCATATAACAGAGAAAAAGGAAGAGAACAAAGTCTCTTCCTTTTGTTTTTGTTTAATTACCACATATTATCCGAGCGCTCGAGGAATGCAGTCATATCGTGGATTTCAATTACTTCGTCGCCGCATTTAACTGTACCGTTCCACTTGCCGAATACCTGATGGCAGAGGTTGCCGACAACAAGGAAACGGAGCATTGTGTAGTTATCGTACTCAGGAGTCATTGTCATTTCAAAGCTTCCGTCGTCGCTTGTAATCTTCCATACAACGCCGTTATCTGCCCAGTCAAGGTCCAGAGGCTTAACAATTTTCTTTTCGTTTTCAAGCTTGAGATAACCGAGCTTGTAAGCCTTGCCGTCAATGAATGCGGTGCTTTCAGAGGCTGCCGATGTATCGCCGAAGCCCCAGCCGATTTCAAAGCCGAAGATTCTTCCGTCATCAAGAACGGTGCCGCCGTTGCCCCACCACCATACCTGATGATACGGCCATACGCCGCGGCCCCAGTCGAGAACTGCAAAGGACTTGTCCTCAAGACCCTTGAATTCATAAACCTTGTCGCCGTATGTTACTTTACCTGTGGAAACCATGCAGTTTGTCTTCTGGTTGTAATAGAACTGCTTGGGCTTGTTCTCCTTGAACGGAAGAGCTATAAAGTGGCTCTCGTGGTTGGGAAGCATATCCATTGTGATATCCATTGTGAGCGTTTTGCCGCCGCTCTTGCCTGTAAACTTGAGAGTTCTTTCTTCCGCGCCTACGGAAAGCTCAAAGTTGAAGTTGCGCTTGTTGATTTTATATGTATGATTTACCCAGTCATTCTCAGCAAGGCCCTTCTTGTCGGGAAGTCCGAGGTTGAATTTACCGAATGTGAACAGGTTGAGTACCATTGCGCTGCCCTTTTCGCCTGTCTTTCTGTCAAAGAAGCCGACTGTAACAGCACCGCCGAGAGAAATATCGGCAACTGTAACCTGAACGGTAAAATCATCGTTGGAAATCTGATAGAAATCCCATTCCTTGATTCTGCCTGCGCCTGCCTTTATGGCGTCACGGTCATACTGATAGAGATTTGTGAAGCAGTAACCGGGTTCGGTAAGCGCTCCGTTTTCATCAAGCACAGGTGTCTGAGTGTAGATTCTGTTCTGACCGCTTCCGTCGTTAACGGCTGAGCTTTCAAAGACGAAAGAAGAAGTCAGCATAATTACCGTAAGAATTAATGCAAGAATCCTTTTAACTGTTTTTTTCATATTTCTACCTCCGTTTGATTGGTATAATGCAATTATAAATGAAAAAACATATTTTGGCAATAAAAAATATAAAATTATTCTGCAAAAAATCCCCGTCTTTTTAAGGCGGGGAATAATTTGTTTTACATCTGACACGCCGTCATATCCTCAAAGGTTTCGCGGCGTACGGCAATATAATCGTTTTCTCCGTCAAGCATGATGACGGGCGGCTTGCAGATTGCGTTGTAGTTTGATGACATTGCGTAGTTGTATGCGCCTGTTGTCAGAACGGCGAGGATATCGCCGCGTTCGGGCTTTGCGATTTTAACGCCCTCCTGAATAAGGTCGCCGCTTTCACAGCATCTGCCCGCAACCGTGCATTCATAACCGGCAGGCATGTCCGCTCTGTTGGCTGTGATAACCGTGTAATCCGACTGATACAGCGCGTAACGTGGATTGTCGGGCATACCGCCGTCAACCGAAACGTAGTTTTTGAAGCCGTTTATTTCTTTTCTGCCTCCGACGGTGTAAAGCGTCATGCCTGCGTCGGCAACGATGCTTCTGCCCGGCTCCATAAGGATTGACGGCATTTTTATTCCGTGCTTTTCGCATTCATTCTTAATCAGTCCGGCAATAGCCCTGATATTTGCGGCATAATCGATTACGGGGTCGCTTTCGATATACTTAACACCCATACCGCCGCCGAGATTAAGAATTTCCGCTTCATAATTCAGCTCGGTTTTCATGTCGGCAATAAAATTTATCATTATTACAGCTGCGTCGCAGAAGGGCTTAAAGTCAAAAATCTGCGAACCGATATGACAGTGAAATCCCTTCAGGTCAATGTTTTCTTTACTCAGCGCAAGCTTACAGAGTTCTTTTGCCTGACCTGTTTCGATGGCCGCACCGAATTTTGAATCAACCCTGCCCGTGGATATTTTGGCGTGTGTGTGCGGGTCGATACCGGGCGTAAGACGCAGAATTATTTTCTGCTTTATTTCCCGTTTTCCTGCTTCACGGTCAATGGCGTCAAGCTCGTCGGCGTTGTCGCATACGAAACAGCCGATACCGTTATCCATTGCGAAGGCAATATCGCAGTCGGTTTTGTTGTTGCCGTGGAAGTATGCGTTTTTTACATCAAAGCCTGCGCTGACGGCGGTGTAAAGCTCGCCCGGAGAAACGACATCAATGCCCATACCTTCCTCGCGCATTATTTCGTAAATGCGCTTAAAGCAGAGGGATTTGCTGGCGAAAAGCGGCATGGAAGCACCGCCGAAATATTCAGTCATTGCATTTTTGTAAATGCGGCATTTTTCACGGATTTTCTGCTCGTCCATTATATAGGCAGGTGTGCCGTATTTTTCGGCAAGCTCTGTTGTATCATGTCCCGCAAAGCAGAGATTTCCTTTTTCGTTTATACTGAGATTGTCACAAATCATTTTAAAAATCCTTTGTTTATTTTTACAGCATGTGCGCTCTGAGATATTCGCCGTCCTCGGGCATAAGCATTGCGGGCGCAATATCAAACACCGTCTTACAGCCGGCTTCGCCATTCCGGTTCAGTCTGTATGCAGCTCTCGCAAAAGCGGCAAGCACGCTGCCTGTAAATTCGGGATTGGATTCAAGCTTAAGGCTGTATTCTATTGTGTGCTTTGTATTAAGGTCAAATCCCGTGCAGCCGCTGCGGATAACGCTTCCGCCGTGGGGAATGCCCATGTGCTTTTCACGAAGCTCTTCCATCGAAATGAAAGTAACTGCTGTGTCATAGTCCGCAAAGTAGTCGGGCATTGTCTTGATTTCATTTTCAATTCTTACCTTGTCCGCGCCGTCCTCTGCAACAACAAAGCATTCGCGCGTATGCTTATCTCTTACGGAAAGCTGAGGGTTTTCGCCGTTTCTGACGCTTTCAACAGCGCTTTCAACGGGAACCGTGTACTGCCTTGCGTCGATTACCCCGTCAATGCGGCGTATTGCGTCGGAATGTCCCTGACTGACGCCTCTGCCCCAGAATGTGTAGTCATTGCCGTGGGGGAGTATGGCGTTCATGTAAAGCCTGTTCAGCGAGAACATACCCGGGTCCCAGCCGACGGAAATAACAGCGGTTTTGCCGCCGGCCTTTGCCTTTGCATCGACATTGGCAAAATGCGCGGGAATTTTCGCGTGAGTGTCAAAGCTGTCGATTACATTGAAGCTTTCGGCAATAACGGGCGTGGTGACGGGCAGATCCGTCGCGCTTCCTCCGCAGTTGATTATTACATCTATCTCATTTTTATATTCTTCAATTCTCTCAAACGGTACAACCTTTGCACCCTCGGTTCTTAAGGTAACGGTTTCGGGGTCACGGCGTGTGAACACGGCGACAAGCTCCATGTCGGGATTGTTGTAAACCGCGGCTTCAACGCCTTTACCGAGATTGCCGTAGCCGGAAATACCTATTCTTATCATTATCTTTCGCCTCTTATTCAATCAGCAATTATGCTCTTCATGTCATAAAGTCCCGCAGGCTTGCCGAGAAGAAACTCCGCCGCGGAAACTGCGCCTTCTGCAAACAGTGCGCGTGAATGCGCCTCATGCTTAAGCGTTATTGTCTGGCTGTCCGTGGAAACAAGAACCTCATGGATGCCGACAATGTTGCCGCGTCTTACGGCGTGGATTCCGATTTCGTTCTTTTCGCGCTTTGCGTTTCCGGCGCGTCCGAGCCTGAATTCCGCTTTTTCACGGATGGTTCTGATTGCGTTTGCAATCATCAGCGCCGTTCCGCTGGGAGCGTCAAGCTTGCGGTTGTGGTGAGTTTCGACTATTTCAATGTCCGCGTCGGGCATAACCGCCGCCGTTTTGACGGCAAGCTCAACAAGCAGAGCAACGCCGAGCGACATGTTTGCCGAATGGAAAACAGGGATTTCCTTTGCGGCGTTTTCAATCATCTTAAGCTCTTCGTCCGTGTGACCCGTTGTTGCGATAACCGCGGGAATCTTATTTTTTACGGCAAAGCTCATAAGCTCCTCAGTGCCGAGATGATTTGAAAAGTCGATAATCATATCGGCAGCTCCATTAAAATCGTCAATGTTTGTATAGCAGCCGCTTTCAGCAGCCATTTTGTCAACTTTTGCGGCGATTTTATGATTTTCGGAGGCCGATACAATTCGCTCAACCTCTTTGCCCATCCGTCCGCAGGCACCGTTAAGTAAAATCTTCATTATACATTCAGTCCTTGTTCACGCATTAAAGCGAGCATGTTTTCTCTGTGTGCGTCCTCCATCGGGGTAAGGGGAAGACGGACATAGTTATCGCAGAAGCCCATAGCGGCCATGGCAGCCTTGACGGGAATGGGGTTAACCTCGCAGAAGAGGGAGTTGATGAGCGGAAGATAATCAAGCTGCATCTTAAGCGCGCCCTTTGTATCGCCCGCAAAGAACTTATCGCACATTTCAACCGTTTCCTTCGGCATTACGTTTGAAAGAACCGAGATAACGCCCGAACCGCCGAGAGCGAGGAGGGGAACAATCTGGTCGTCGTTGCCTGAATAGAGGTCAAGTCTGTCGCCGACAATTGCCATTGTTTCAACAATCTTGGAGATGTTGCCGTTGGCTTCCTTGATAGCGGTAATCATGGGGTGGTCTGCAAGCACGCGGTAGGTTGCGGGTTCGATATTTACGCCCGTTCTTGAAGGAACATTGTAAAGGATGCAGGGCTTTGTGCTTTCGTCCGCAATAGCGGTAAAGGTTTTGATAAGTCCGTTCTGCGTAGCCTTGTTGTAATAGGGGGTAACAAGAAGCATTCCGTCGTAGCCGATTTCGCATGCAAATTTTGTAAGGTCAATTGCGTATGCCGTATCGTTTGAGCCTGTGCCTGCAATCATGGGAACTCTGCCGGCGGCTCTCTTTATTGCAAAGTCAAGCGCGTCTCTGTGTTCCTCGTCGCTGAGGGTTGAGCCTTCGCCGGATGTACCGCAGATAACAAGAGCGTTAATGCCCTGTTCAATCTGCCAGTCGATAACTCTGCCGAAATTTTCGTAGTCGATTCCGTTCTCGTTAAGCGGTGTGATAAGTGCTGTTGCGGCACCTCTGAAAATACTGTTGTCTGTCATTTTTTTGCGCTCCTTAAATAGTTTATTCAAGAAAACGAAAAATAGCCGATTTGCATCGGCTATCTTATAAATCCCTGATATGGAAAAACAAGATAGCTCTCCGCGTAAGCGACAGTAGGGAGGATATTATTCCACCTACCAGAACAGTTTTGGCTGAACTGTCTTCGGCAACGATTCCTTTCGCCTCCGTCAGACCTTTGCCGGGGTCCTGAATAACGGATGCTACTGATAATGCGATGCACCTCTATCATTTTCTTTGCAGGAATGATAACACAAACGGCTGTAAATTGCAAGTGTTTTTTCAAATTTATTGCAGTGTATTAAAAAGCGGGGAATAAATATGTCATTCCGCGGCGAAGAATCCCGGGTATATCAATAAAGGATTTTTTATTTTGTTGCAGCGCTTATTATTCGTTGACATAATGTGTCGGAAATGTTATTATTAATAAGTATAATGTTTAATGGGGGAATATCTGATGAGAAAGAATTTCGGTAAAATTCTGAGTATCATTCTTGCTGTTACAATGGTACTCGGCGTTGTACCTTTCGCGGGCATTACCGCATTTGCGGAGGATGAATTTGTAATTGATGAAAACGGCGTTCTCACCGCCTACAACGGTCCCGGCGGCGATGTTGTAATCCCGGACGGAGTAACGGAAATAGGCAATTCTGCGTTCGATGGTAATACGACAATTACAAGTGTCATTATTCCCGACGGCGTTACAAGAATTAGCAAGCGGGCATTTGCTGGTTGCGGCCTTACAAGCATAACAATTCCCGACAGTGTTACAAGTATTGGCTCAGGGGCATTTTCCAACTGTTCAGGCCTTACACACATAACGATTCCTGACGGTGTTACAACAATCAGTAACTATGCATTTGATGGCTGTACAGGACTTACAAGTATAATAATTCCCGACAGCGTTAAGAGTATCAGCTATGGTGCTTTCGCAAGCTGTACAGGATTAACAAGTATTAAAGTATCTGAAAACAATAAAATATATGACAGCAGAAACGATTGTAATGCAATAATCGAAACAAGAACGAACACTTTGATTTCCGGCTGCAAAAGCACAATCATTCCGGACGTAGTAGCAAGCATTGGTTTGTGTGCGTTTTCCGGATGCTCGGGTCTTACTGAAATAGAAATTCCCGACAGCGTTACAAGTATTGGACAGTGGGCGTTTTTCGGGTGTTCGGGCCTTACCGAAATAGAAATTCCTGACAGCGTTACAAAAATTAGCAGGCAGGCATTTGCCGGTTGCGGACTGACAAGTATAACAATCCCAGACAGCGTTACAAGTATTGATACATTGGAATTGTTTTATCAATGTTCAAAACTAACAACGGTAACACTTCCTGACAGCGTAACAAACATCGGAGAATCAGCATTTTATCGTTGCACAGAACTTACAAGCATAGTGATTCCTGACAGCGTTACAAGCATTAAACAAAGTGCTTTTTCGAACTGTATAAACCTTACAAGCGTAACAATTCCTGACAGTGTTACAAGCATTGATGGTTATGCGTTTTGGGAATGCAAAAAACTTACAAGTATAGTGATTCCCGACAGCGTAACGACCATTGGCAACAGCGTTTTTTTCGGTTGCTCGGGACTTACGGAAATAACAATTCCCGACAGCGTTACAAGCATCGGCTCAGATGCGTTTTATAATTGCAGAGCATTAACAGATATAACAATTCCCGACAGCGTAACGACCATTGGCAGCAGCATTTTTTCCGGTTGCTCGGGACTTACGGAAATAACAATTCCCGACAGCGTCACAAGTATTGGCTCATGGGCATTTTCCGGCTGCTCAAAACTTAAAAGCGTAACTATGAGCGACAATATCACATCATTTGGCGAATCTGTTTTTAATAAATGTGATTCTCTTGAAACTGTATATTTTACCTGCGACAATGACGAGTCAATAATCGAAGGTCAGATGAGTACATGCGGAGATTACACATACGTTCCGCTTCACACCTTTGTTGACGGTGATTATAAGGATAACGGCGACGGCACGCATTCACAGTTCTGCTCAGCCTGCAATGAATATGTTGAGCCTGCCGTTCACACTTATTCCAATGACATATGCACAGCCTGCGGCGCGGTTAAGCCAGCCGAACCCAATTACCTCACCTTTACAGCTGTTGAGGATAATACAACAGTTACGCTTAATTTCGAGAAAATTGATTTAATTCAGGTCTCTGATTATCCCGAGACCTATTACAGCACGGACGGTATGACATGGACGGCTGTTGACTGGAGCGAATGCATTGCTGCTCCCGAACGAACCGACACGACTGCTTTGACTGTTTCACTTCAGAATGCCGGTGATAAGGTATATTTTAAGGGAACAAGCGGCTTCTGGAAAAATATTCAGCGCAGCAGTTTCTACTTTGGCGGAAGCGGAGCATATACTGTCAGCGGAGATATTACAACACTTCTTGACGGAGTCGGAAATGTTAAAACGCTGACCGAACGGTTTGAGTTTCACAGGTTGTTCCAGTACAATAACGCTCTGGTATCTGTTTCGGAGCTGATTCTTCCGTCGGAAAATCTTTCGTCTGAATGCTATGGATTTATGTTTTATCACTGTGAAAATCTTACGGATTCGCCGGAGCTTCCCGCAACAAAAATGGCAGATTATTGTTATTCATGCATGTTCTTAGGCTGCACAAATCTCCGGAACGCACCTGAGCTTCCTGCAGCAGAGCTTGCATTAGGCTGCTATGAAGAAATGTTTGAAAAGTGTTCAAGTCTTACCGAAGCCCCTGCATTACCTGCAACAGAGCTTGCAAGCAATTGTTACAGTTATATGTTCCGCGATTGTGTCAGCCTTGTCAATGCGCCTGAGCTTCCTGCAACTGTTATGACACCGTTATGCTACAGTCACATGTTTGAAGGATGTACAAGCCTTAAGGAAGCACCTGAGCTTCCGTCAACAAAGCTTGCGAACAGATGTTATTATAATATGTTCAAAGGCTGTGAAAGTCTTGAAGAAGCACCTGAACTTCCTGCGACCGAGCTTGTGCAAGGCTGTTATGAAGGTATGTTCAGTCAATGCACAAAGCTTACACAGGCATCCGAGCTTCCTGCAGCAGAACTTGCCCCCTCGTGCTATGCAGATATGTTCTATGATTGCGAAAGTCTTGAAACAGCCCCTGAACTTCCCGCAACAGAGCTTGCGGAAAACTGCTGTTATGAAATGTTTGCTTACTGTAAAAATCTCAAAACAGCACCCGAGCTTCCTGCTGAAGAGCTTGTTACCGGTTGTTACGGCAAAATGTTTTATAACTGTCTGAATATTGATTATCTTAAAGTCGGTTTTACAGACTGGCTTGAAGACAGCAGCCCGGAAGATAATAATAATAACAGTGCAACATATTGCTGGGTCAGCGGCGTAGCTCCGAAAGGTAATTTCATCGGACCTGACGGACTTGATGTTTCTCTTGTTGATGTTAACCACGTTCCCTATGGCTGGAATGCTCCCGTTAAATACAACATTCAGGTAACAGACGGCGCGACCGTATCGCAGAAGCTTGTTGAAGACAAATCTGAAAAATACTACATCGCAACCGTTAAAATCAAGGAAGCAGACGGCATCAGAGCAAACGGCGACTGGTTCGTTTACTGGATAGACGAAAACGGAGAAATCGTAAGCTCCTACTCGACCTACAGCTTCTTCACGGTTAAGGATACAACCCTC